>CAZHWK010000085.1:0-7176 GCA_964536405.1 uncultured Oscillospiraceae bacterium | reverse complement strand
TGAAAGAAAACCGTCAGGGTTGTCTTTCGCGTGCAATCAAACCACTTTTTGAAACGTTTTTAACGTTTCAAAAAGTGCAACAGCTTGTCGAAAAGACTTTTTCGACAAGCTGAAAACTCCCTTCCATGGCACGGAAGGGAGTTTTTGTCATCAAAATGGAACTCTTTTTTGTAAAATTACGTCTAAAATAAACAGTGAGTAATGACAGGTAAGGCGGTAATAGGGAAGGAGTGATTTTATGAAGAGAAGGCTGATCGGGCTTTTGGCCCTGTGCATGGTGGTGACCCTAATACCACATGGGGTGATGACCACTGCCCGGGGGGCGCAGGAGGGGAACACCATTGCCTATTTGACCGGGAAAGAAGAAAGCCTGAGGTTTGTACCGGAAGATTTTGAAGCCCTGTGCAGGAAAGCCACCGGGGAAAAACTGGACTGGATTCGATTTACCCCGCCCCAGGATCGGCAAGGAACCCTGTGGATGCGCTATGGGTTGACCGGACAACAGAAATCCCCCAAAGAGCGGGAGTATGATACCAAGGATTTGGCCTATGTGGCCTTTACCCCGGCCCAGAACTGGGTGGGCAGCCTTTCCATTGGGTTTGATGGGCGCAGCCGGAACGGGGGGAGTTTCAGCGGAGCCGTGGAGGTGACGGTGGATGGATACCCGGGAGATTTGATCTACTACTTGGATGGGGAGTACGCCTGCACCCTGGTGGCCGAGGATTTGGACCAGCTGTGCCGCCAGACCACCGGCCGGGGGCTGGAAAGCATCCGCTTTCCCAAGGTCGAGCGGGGGAATTTTTATCAGGACCGGGGCAGCCCGGACTGGGTTTTTGTGAAGCCCACCACCACCTATTACCCGGATAAGGAGCCTAAGCTGGAGCGGCTGAGCTTTGTAGGTGCGCCCTACGGGCCGGAGGAGTGGGTTTTGGAGTTTTCCGCCACGGCCTCGGGCGGGAAGGAATTTGAGGGAAAAATTCGCTTCCGCAGCAGCGAAAATCCCCGGGGAAGCATTTCCCGCAAGGGGACGGCGGGGGAGTCGGTCAGCCTGGACAACGGAGAGCTGGACCGGGACATAAAGAAATTAGCAGGAGAGGGCTGGAAGAGCATTCGCTTTGACAGGGTAAAGGCCCAGGTGGGGGCCTTGTATTACGATTATCATGGGGCCGGGCAAAAGAAACTGGATGGACAGAGCCTGAGTCCCCGGGAGCTGCAAGAGGTATCCTTTGTTCCGGCCAGCAAGAAGTTGGGGGTCGTGCAAATTGACTTTACGGTCATGGATGCCCAAAATAAGGAGAAAAACGGGACCCTGACCATCACCTGCGGGGAGCCGGAACCGGTTAAAACGGTGTACTACACCACCGGGGTTCAGCCCGTGGTGCTGGACCAAAATGGGGGAATAACCGGGCGGTACACCTTGCCCGACCCCAAGGCCGGGAAGCTGTGGAACAGCTATGCCGTGCCAACCCAATACAGCGGAGGGACCATGAACGCCGACGGCACCTTTGGGGCGGGACAAGATGAGCCGGGGGTGGTGAGCTTTGTGCCCAAGGCCGGGTTTACCGGCGAGGTGGTCATCCGTATGCAGGGAGAAAAGGGTGGCAAGATTGTGATTCAGGTACACCCCGATAACACCCAGGGGATTTTTACCGACCTGCCCCAGGGAGGGCAGATGACCCAGGGGGCCGAGTTCCTGTACCGCCAGGGGGTGGTGAAGGGAACCTCCCAGACCACCTTCAGCCCTCAGCAGGACATCAGCCGGGCCGACTTTTTGCTCATGCTGGCCCGGGCCTATGGATTTACGCAGCCCGCAGGGGCGGGGGAGGGCTTCCCTGATGTGGCACCCCAGGCCTATTACGCCTCGGCCGTGATGGCCGCCCGGGAGCTTGGGGTGGCCAAGGGGGACGAGAAGGGCAACTTTAATCCCCTGGACCCGGTGACCCGCCGGGATGCCGCCACTCTGGTCAGCCGGGTGCTGGAAGGGTCGGGGCAGACCATGAGTCAGGGGGACCTGGAAAAAATTCTGCCCTGGGACAGTCAGGCCGCCGCCGGAAATTTGACCAGGGGGGAGATGGCGGTGCTTTTGCACCGGGTGTTGACTCTGTAAGATTGGTCTGAGAAGGGGGCTGTGTCGAAGGGCACGGCCCCCTTTTTCGCTTTTTGTAGCAAGACGCAGAGGAGAAAAGGGCCTGTGGTGAGGGAAATGTTTCCCGGTTGGGGCTGGAACTGCGGCGGTTTTTGCTTGACGGCTCGGGCGGGGCGGGTATATACTAATCGGTACGATACCCCCCTTCCTTTGGATGTGGGGGCTTTGGCCGTTTCCAGAATGTTTGTTATGTTTGTATTGAGGGCGGACTATGAAGCAGATACTATCTTATCTTCATCAAATACCGGAGTTTGGACGATTAGTCGCCGCCGTAGAGGGTGGGGGCTGCCCGGTGGCGGTCTCCGGCCTGTCGGCCGTTCACCGGGCCTTTTTGGCCGCAGGGCTGCGGGGGCTGGAAGGGCGGCCGGTGGTCATGGTCTGTGCCGACGAGCATGAGGCCGAGCGGCTGGGAAGGGACATCCGTGCCCTGACGGGGGAGGAATTTTTGCTTCTGCCAGCCCGGGAGCTGACCTTTTATGATGCGGCCACCGTGTCCCGCCAGTGGGAACACAAGCGGCTCTCCGTCATGCGGGCCATGCGGGCCGGGGAGGCCCCTGTGGTGGTGACCACCATTGACGCTATTTTGCAGCGCACCATGGAGCCTGACCTGCTGGACAAGGTGGCCCGGCTGGTGCGGCTGGGGGGAAGCTATGACCTCAACGACCTGGCCGAAACCCTGACCGCCGCCGGGTACACCCGGTGCGAGCAGGTGGAGGGGGTGGGCCAGTTTGCCCTGCGGGGTGGGATTTTGGACTTTTTCTCCCCCGGATATCAAAAGCCGGTGCGGTGCGAGTTTTTTGGGGACGAAGTGGACTCCATGGGCCTGTTTGACCCCGCCACCCAGCGGCGGGTGGTCAATCTGACCGAGGCCGAGATTTTGCCCGCCGCCGAGGTCCTGCCCCAATTTGCCCCGGGCGGGACGGCGGGGCTGGCCGAGGCCCTGACCAAGCTGATTTCTGCCGAGAAGAAACATGAGGCCCTGTGCGCCAATTTGGAGCGGGACAGGGAGAAGATTGAGCAGGGGATGAATTTTCCGGCCATTGACCGGTATCTGGCCCTGATTTATCCCAAAATGGCTACGGTGGCAGACTATTTCCCCCCCGATGCGGTGGTGCTTTTTTCCGAGAGCAGCCGGGCTCACGAGAGGGGGAAAAACTACCTGTGGCAGTTGCAGGAAGATGTCAGCGTGATGCTGGAAAACGGGGTGCTGGCCGGGAAAACCGCCATCTTTGCCCCCACTGTGGAGGAACTGATGGGGCGGCTGGAGGACTGGCCGGTGGCCTATCTGGATTCCTTCTCGGTGTCGGCTTATCCGGCACCCCCGAGGACCCTGCTGCCCATGATGATGAAGCAACTGCCCTCCTTCGGGGCCAGCCTGGAAACAGCGGTATCCGATTTACAGCACTATATGGATGGTGGATTTTCTACCGTAATTTTGACCTCCAGTGAACAGCGGGCCCTGAATTTACAGACCCTGATGCGGGAAAATAAGGTCAAGGTGGCTGTGGACTTTTTGCTGCACGAGCTGCCCGGGCCGGGAAAGGCCACCATCGCAGTGGGTGGGCTGTCCGGCGGACTGGAATACCCTGACCGAAAGATTGCCATTTTGACCGAAGGCTCCCCCACGGTGCGGAAAAAGCCAAAGGTCAAGGCGGCCACCAGCCGCCAGAAGGTGGAGAGCTTTACCGACCTGTCCCCGGGGGATTTGGTGGTCCATCAGCAGCACGGCATCGGCCGGTATGTGGCCATGGTGAAGATAGCCGCTGACGGGGTGGAGAAGGATTATTTAAAGGTGGCCTACGCCGGGGCCGATGTGCTGTATGTTCCGGCCACCCAGCTGGACATGGTGAGCAAATATATTGGGGCGGGGGAGAATGCCGAAACCAAGAAGCTTTCCAAGCTGGGCGGGGATGCCTGGGAGAGGGCCAAGCGCAAGGCCAAGGGGGCGGCTAAGGATTTGGCCAAGGGCCTTATTCAGCTTTACGCCCAGCGGCAGCGCACACCGGGGTTTGCCTTTTCCCCGGACAGCCCCTGGATGAAGGAGTTTGAGGAGCAGTTCCCGTACACCGAAACCGACGACCAGCTGCGGTGTATTCAGGAGGTCAAAACCGACATGGAGAAGAGCCAGCCCATGGACCGCCTGCTGTGCGGGGATGTGGGATATGGCAAGACAGAGGTGGCTTTCCGGGCCATTATGAAGGCCGTTCTGGACGGCAAGCAGGCCGCCATTTTGGTGCCCACCACGGTGCTGGCCCGCCAGCATTTTTTCAGTGCCAAGCGGCGGTTTGAAAAGTATCCGGTGGAGATTGAAACGGTCTCCCGCTTCCGGACCCCGGCCCAGATTAAGGATATTTTATACCGGCTGAGCGAGGGAAAAATTGATTTGCTGATTGGTACCCACCGCCTGCTGCAAAAGGATGTACACTTTAAGGATTTGGGCCTGCTGGTGGTGGATGAGGAACAGCGGTTCGGCGTGACCCACAAGGAGAAGCTGAAGGAGCTGGCAAAGCAGGTGGATGTACTGACCCTGTCGGCCACCCCCATTCCCCGAACCCTGAACATGGCCCTGTCCGGCATTCGGGATATGTCCACCATCGAAGAGCCGCCCCAGGACCGCCAGCCGGTGCAGACCTATGTGCTGGAACACGACTGGTCGGTGCTCTGCGACGCCATGCGGCGGGAGCTGGAACGGGGGGGACAGGTCTATTACCTCCACAACCGGGTGGAAACCATTGCCCGCACGGCGGCCCGGTTGCAGGAAATGCTGGGGGAGGACACCGAAATTGCCATTGCCCACGGCAAGATGACCCAGGAGGAAATCAACGATGTGATGAGCCGGATGACCGATGGAGAGGTGGATGTGCTGGTATGCACCACCATCATCGAAACCGGCATTGACATCCCAAACGCCAACACCTTGATTATTGAAGAGGCCGACAAGATGGGTCTGGCCCAGCTTCACCAAATTCGGGGGCGGGTGGGCCGCTCCACCCGGAGGGCCAGTGCCTATCTGACCTATCGGGCGGGCAAGGTCCTCACCGAGGTGGCCGCCAAACGCCTTGGGGCCATTCGGGAGTTTGCCGAGTTTGGCTCGGGCTTTAAAATCGCCATGCGGGATTTGGAAATCCGGGGGGCGGGCAATGTGTTAGGGCCCGAGCAGTCGGGCTTTTTGATGAGCGTGGGCTATGACATGTACCTTCAGCTGCTGGAAGAGGCGGTTTTGGAAGAGCAGGGGCGCACCGCCGAAAAGAAGCCCGAGTGCCAGGCTGATTTGAGTGTGGCCGCCTCCATCCCCGACCGGTATGTACCCATGCCGGAGCAGCGGATGGACCTGTACCGCCGGATTGCCCGCATTCGCAGTGAGGAAGAGGCCGACGACCTGACCGACGAGCTGATTGACCGCTACGGTGACCCGCCCAGAACGGTGAATAATCTGATTTCCATTGCCCTTCTGCGGGCCAAAGCCGCCGAAAACGGCATTGTGGAGCTGAGTCAGAAGGGGCTGAGCCTCGATTTGAAGTTGGGTGCCCTGGACTTTCAGCGGGTTTCCGCCCTGTGTGCCCAGGAGAAGTACAAGGGGCGGCTGCTCTTTTCAGCGGGGGAGAAGCCCTATTTGTCCCTGCGGCTGAAAAAGGGCGAGGATGTTTTAAGACTGGGGGGCAAGTTGCTAGAGGACTATGAAAAGGCTTCCGAAATGTAAACAATGCGTGAAGGGTGCAGGCTGTTCTTGTGAAATGGGCCCGGATGTGCTAAGATAAAACGAATTATGTTGAACCGGGCAAGGCTCCGCCGGATACAGAGGGAGAAGCTTGGCTTGGGTTAGCGCAGGAGGAAAATGAAATGAAACGTTCCGTTACGATCGTGGCCATGGCACTGGTGAGTGTGCTGGCCTTTTGGGGGTTTAATCAGCTTTCCGGGGTAGTGGACCAGCCCAAGGGCTTTGACCCCGCCACCGTCCCCGATGCGGTGCAGTACACCGCCGGTATTCCCAAGGATACCGTGATGTTTACCGTGGACGGCCAGCCTGTTACCGCCGAAAACTACCTCTACTGGACCAGCTATATGACCGAAATGGTGCAGTATTATCAGTTCCAGGGGGCCGAGCTGGACTGGTCCCTGGAAGTGGAAGAGGGGGTTGCCCTGGCCGACTATATTAAAAAGGAAGGTCTGTGGACCGCCCAGCTGTACCGGGTGGTGGAGACTGAGGCCGCCGCTCTTGGGGTTACCCTGAGCGATGAGGACGAGGCCGCCCTTCAGCAGAGCTTGAACGAGCTGATTGAGAAGCAGGGAGGGCAGAAGGGCTTCGAGAAGTGGCTGCTCAACGTCTGCCTCAGCCGGGAGGGCTATGAAAATTTGAGCCGGACCAGCTACCTGTATCAGAACCTGCAAAAGAAGATGACCCCCGGCCCTGCCAGCCAGGCCGAGGTGGACCAGTATGTGGCTGACAACGACCTGCTCAGCGCCAAGCACATTTTGATTATGACGGTGGACCAGGCCACCCGTGAGCCGCTGAGCGAGGAGGCCCGGGCAGCCGCTAAAGAGAAGGCCGAGGATATTTTGGCCCAGATTAAGGCCAGCGACGATCCCGTTGCCACCTTCAACACCCTGATGAAGGAGCACAGCGAGGACGGCGGTCTGGCCACCAATCCCGACGGGTACACCTTTACCGCCGGACAGATGGTGCCCGCCTTTGAGCAGGGAACCCGGGACCTGGAGTACGGGGAAATCAGCGGACTGGTGGAGAGCGATTATGGCTATCACATCATTTTGCGCCAGGACCCCGGCACCGAGGAACTGGCCGCTGCCATTGGTCAGCAGAAGGTGAGCGAGGAGCTGGACGCCAAGATTTCCGGCTGGATGGAAAATGCCGTGGTGGAAACCACCGAGGCCTTTGACAATCTGGATGTGGCCGAGTTCTTTGGCAATTTGACCTCCCTGCGGGAGGAAATTGCCGCTGCTGATGCCGCTGCCACAGCCAGCCCTGCCCCCACGGATGCCCAGTAAAAAAGAGAATCTGCCAAGCACCGAAA
>CAZHWK010000084.1:0-7183 GCA_964536405.1 uncultured Oscillospiraceae bacterium | reverse complement strand
GCTGAATACCCACGGAGCGTAACGGGAACGTGGGAACCGTCCCCAAGCCGTATCATGAGGGACACGAAAAATACTTGCTTTTCAAAAACAGCGGGTATATAATCAGGGACAATTGAAAAAACAGGGGAGCTTGCCAGAGCAGGCTGAGAGGAAGTTGTGCACTTCGACCCTTTTACCTGATGCGGATAATGCCGCCGTAGGAAGTCATGACAAGAGCCGTGTCGATTTTTTACAGGAGGCATCCGTTGGGGTGCCTCCTGTTTTTTTGTCTTTTGCGAAAGGGGGAAAGGGGCGTTCGCAGGCCTACTGCGGCGGACCGAGGGGGAGCGCCCTGGGTCTTGTATACAGCGATGGGAAGCCGTGTTCCGGCGTGAGAGGAAACCAGTGAGTTTCGACCGATTCCTGATATGTTCCAAGGGGAACGTGTATCTATTTCAGGAAGCGTCGCTGTGATAAACGCCGTTTCCACCGACTGCAAAGGAGTATGTTATGAAACAAACCACCACGACGGCCACCCGCAGGATGGTGCTGGCAGCTTTGCTGGCATGTCTTGCCTTTGTGCTGTCCACCTTCGTCTATTTTCCCGCCATGGCCCCCTTTCAGCATTTTGTAAACGTACTGGCGGCCGTGCTGCTGGGGCCATGGTACGGTCTGGCCAGTGCCTTTTTGTGCGGCTGCATGCGGATGCTTTCGGGCCGCACCATCCAGGCCATCACCGGGGCCGTTTTTGGCCCCATTCTGGGGGGCCTGCTCTATCGCAAGACCCACAATATCTATCTGGTCTATGTGGGGGAGGTGATTGGCACCGGCTTCTGCGGGGCTATGGCCTCCTATCCTTTGATGAAGGGGCTGTATGGGCTGGATGCCCAGTCCCCCTTTTATTACATTCCCTTCTACACCCCCTCCGCTTTGGTGGGCGGGGCCATGGGGGTGGCCGTGCTGCTGATTTTAAAGCGTACCGGGACCCTGAACCGGATGCTGAACGAACTGAAGTGAGGGGGAAGAGAGATGTTGGACCTTGTAACTCCCCTGCGCCGGGTGCGGCAGGGGGCACCTCTGGTGCAATGCATCACAAACTTTGTGACCGTCAATGACTGCGCAAATATCCTGTTGGCCGCCGGGGCCTCCCCCACCATGGCCCACGATATCCGGGAGGTGGAGGAAGCGGTGGGCGGCGCACAGGCCCTGGTGTGTAATTTGGGTGCCATCGAGGATGTGGAAGCCATGATTTTGGCAGGCAGACAGGCAAACCGCTTGGGAACGCCCGTGGTTCTGGACCCGGTGGCCGCCGGGGGCACCCGGCTGCGCCGTGACAGCATCGGCCGTCTGCTTGGGGAGGTTCACTTTTCCGCCATCCGGGGAAATGCCTCGGAAATCCGATATCTGGCCGGGGAGCAGACCGTGGGCAGCGGGGTGGATGTCAGCGGCATGGATGCCATCACAGAGGAGAACCTTCCCCTGGCCGCCGAGATGCTGGCCGCCCTCGCCCGGAAAACGGGCAGTGTGATTGCCCTCAGCGGTGCTATTGACCTGATTTCCGACGGAAGGCGCACGGTTGCCCTGCGTAACGGCTGTGCCACCATGGCCCGCATCACGGGAAGCGGCTGTATGCTGAGTACGCTGATGGGGGGCTTTTTCGGCGCTGTGCCGGAGGACTGCTTTTTGGCCGCCTGCTCGGCCATGGCCATGATGGGGGTGGCCGGAGAGCTGGCCGAGGCACGGCGGATTCAGGCCGGAACCGGCAATGCCACCTTCCGCACCGACCTCATTGACGCCGTATTCAACCTGACCGAACAACAACTTTTGGAGGGAGCCCGCTATGAAATTCTCTAAGGAAGAAATTCGCAAGTCTATGCTGCTCTACGCCGTGACCGACCGGACCTGGCTCAAAGAGGGGGAGAGCTTGGCCCAGGTGTGCCGGGAGGTTCTGTCCCACGGGGCCACCTTCTTGCAAATTCGGGAGAAGAATTTGGAGCAGGCCGCCTTTCTCCAGGAGGCCAAGGCCCTAAAGGCCCTCTGTGAAGAAAAAAGGGTTCCCTTCGTGGTCAACGACAGCGTGGAGATTGCCCTTGCCATGGATGCCGATGGGGTCCATGTGGGCCAGAGCGATATAAAAGGCCGGGATATTCGGGCCATGCTGGGCCCGGACAAAATCCTCGGCATCTCGGCCGGGACGGCCGAAGAGGCCGTGGCCGCAGAGAAGGCCGGGGCCGACTACATCGGCGTGGGGGCGGTCTTTGCCACCGGCACCAAGAAGGATGCCCGCAACCTGACCGGGGACGCCCTGCGCCGGATTGCGGCCTGTGTGGATATTCCGGTTGTGGCCATCGGGGGTATACAGGAGGGGAACATGGCCCAGCTGGCCGGAAGCGGTGTGGAGGGAGTGGCGGTGGTTTCGGCCATTTTTGGGGCCGAAAACCCCGGGCAGGCCACCGAAAGGCTGTTATATGCATCCAAAGCGATGGTGGCCCATGGATAAGCAGTGGGCCATCTTCGACATGGACGGCACCCTGGTGGACTCCATGGCCTACTGGAAGGGGCTGGCTGGTGAATTTCTGGCCAAGCACGGGGTGGATACCGTCCCCGAAGCGTTGATGGAACGGATGAAGCCCATGACCATGACCCAGTCGGCCGCCCTCATGATAGAGGAATATCATCTGGCGGGAACCCCCGCCGCCGTGGCCGCCGAGATAAATGCCATGATGGAGCATCACTACCGCACCGACGTCCCCCTTAAGAAGGGGGCGGCAGACTATCTGCGGCGGCTGAAAAACCGGGGGGTGAGGCTATGTGTGGCCTCGGCTACGGCCCGGCCGCTGATGGAGGCCTGCTTGGGGCGACTTGGTGTGGGGGATTGCTTTGACTTTCTGCTTTCCTGCGAGGAGGTCGGGGCGGGAAAGGACCAGCCCGATGTCTATGTGGCGGCGGCAGAGCGATGGAGGGCAAGCCCACAGCAGATTGCCGTCTATGAGGATGCCCTCTATGCCGCAAGGACGGCAAAGAATGCGGGGTTTTATGTGGTAGGGATCTATGATGAAAGTGCCGCCCCCCACTGGAAGGAGCTGACAGCCCTGGCCGATGAGAGCATTTTGGATTGGAGGAACACGAAATGAGCGCAAGCATTGCCATTCAGGTTTTGCCCCAGGCGGAAAACGAAACGGAACTGTGCCGCATGGTGGATGAGGTCATCGCCTATATTGCCGGGACCGGACTTCGCTATGAGGTGGGGCCCTTTGAAACCACGATTGAGGGAGAAAGTTATGACCAGTTGATGGAGATTGCCCGGGAATGCCAGCATGTGGCCGTTCGTGCCGGTGCATCCAAGGTCAGTGCCTATATCAAGGTGGTCTACCGCCCCGAGGGGGAAATTTTGACCATCGACCAGAAAATCGGGAAATATCAGCATAGCTGATAATCCGGCGGCAGACCGGGGGCACCACTCTCTGTCGCCAGGAGCCGTTCTGAACCGTCCATGCCCCCGTCCTTTTGGCAAACATTTTGCCATAAATCACTATTTTTACTTGGAATCCACCAAGGATTCCTGCGAAAAAATAGCTTGTTTGACCAAATGTTTGCTCAAAATTCCAGACACAGCGACGGTTCGGAACGGCTCTTATAAAAATAGTGCTGGATAGAAGAAAGGGGATCACAGGATGAAAACAGCATTATCAATCGCTGGCAGTGATTGCAGCGGAGGCGCCGGAATTCAGGCCGATCTGAAAACGATGACCATGAATGGGGTGTATGCCATGAGTGCCATTACGGCACTGACGGCCCAGAACACCACCGGCGTGACAGGAATTATGGAAGTCCCACCCGACTTCCTCCGCAAGCAGCTGGACATGATTTTTACCGACATCTACCCCGATGCGGTCAAAATCGGCATGGTCAGCTCCTGCGGACTGATGGAAGTTATTTCAGACCGGCTTCAATGCTACAAAGCCAAACATATTGTGGTAGACCCGGTGATGGTGGCCACCTCGGGGGCCAACCTGATGGAAACCGAGGCCGTGGCCGGGTTGAAACAGATTCTGCTCCCCCTGGCCGCCTTGGCAACCCCCAATATCCCGGAGGCAGAGGTGCTGTCCGGGATGGAAATTCGGAATGAGGCGGATATGGAGCAGGCGGCCAGAGCCATTGCCGAAAGCTGCGGCTGCCCCGTTTTGCTCAAGGGCGGGCACAGCGTCAATGACTCCAACGATTTGCTGTACGCCAATGGAGTCAGCAAGTGGTTTTACGGCAAGCGCATTGAAAATCCCAACACCCACGGTACGGGCTGTACCCTGTCCAGTGCCATTTCCGCCAACCTGGCCAAGGGGTATGACTTGGAAACCTCGGTGTTGAGAGCCAAGGAATATATCTCCGGTGCGCTTCATGCCATGCTCGAGCTGGGACATGGCCGTGGCCCCATGCAGCACAACTTCAATCTGACCGGCAAGTATGGGGAGGTGGCCCAATGAAGCGGACTTCTTTATTTGAAAATGGCCTGATTTGGTTCGGGGCCGCCGTTTCCATCGCCGAAATTTTGACGGGCACGTATTTTGCCCCTCTGGGCTTTGAAAAGGGCTTGCTTGCCATTGTGGTGGGGCACATCATTGGGTGTGCCCTGCTCTTTCTGGCCGGGTCCATCGGAGGACTTACCCGGCGCAGTGCCATGGATACCGTTAAAATGAGCTTTGGCCGCAAGGGCTGCCTTCTGTTTGCCCTGCTCAATGTCATCCAGCTGGTGGGCTGGACGGCCATCATGATTTTTGATGGGGCCCTGGCCGCCAACGAGATTTGGGGGGTGGGCACCTGGCTGTGGTGCGTGGTCATCGGGGCCTTGATTGCCCTTTGGATTAGCATTGGCATTCAAAATTTGGGAAAGATAAACCTTGTGGCCATGACGGCCCTGTTTGTGCTGACCATCATCCTGGGTGTGGTGATTTTCAGCAACGGGACCCCCATTCTTGTGGGGGGAGAGGGAATGAGCTTTGGTGCGGCGGTGGAGTTGTCGGTGGCCATGCCTCTGTCCTGGCTTCCGGTCATCAGTGATTACACCCGGGAAGCGGAAAAGCCCCTGCGTGCCACCGCTGTCAGCTCGGTGGTCTATGGGGTTGTAAGCTGCTTTATGTACATCATCGGCATGGGGGCTGCCCTGTTCACCGGGGAGAGCGATATTGCCCTTATCATGGCCAAGGCCGGCCTTGGTGCGGCGGGGCTTGGGGTGGTGGTGCTGTCCACCGTGACAACCACCTTTTTGGATGCCTGGTCTGCCGGTATCTCCAGCAAAGCCATTCACGAAAAATGGAACGGAAAGACGGTGGCCCTTCTGGCAACAGTCATTGGCACGGTGGGTGCGGTATTCTTTCCCCTTGGGAATATCACCGACTTTTTGTATTTCATCGGCTCTGTCTTTGCCCCCATGATTGCCATACAAATTACGGACTATTTAATCCTGAAACATGACCGGGGGGAGCAGAGCTTTGACAGTATCAACCTTGTGGTGTGGCTGCTTGGATTTGCGGCCTACCGCTATTTGATGACGCTGGATATTGCCATCGGAAACACCCTGCCTGATATGCTGCTGACCGCCGTGCTGTGCGTGGCGGCCAACAAAATAAGAAAGGGAAACAAGGCATGAAGCGATGCGTCATCGTAGGAGGGGCAGGCATCGAGCGGTACGATGCCATCCGGGCGTATTTTCACCGGGACGACTTTTTCATTGTTTGCGATTGCGGACTGCGGCACATGGAGCCGCTGGGTGTTGAGCCTGACTTGATTGTGGGGGACTTTGACTCCCACGAATGTCCCGCCACGGAGGTGGAAACCATCGTGCTTCCCTGCGAAAAGGATGATACCGATACCATCTTTGCGGTGAAGGAAGGCCTCAAGCGGGGCTTTGACTCCTTTTTGCTGGTGGGTGTGATGGGGCAGCGGTTTGACCACACCATGGGGAATGTTTCGGCCCTGCTTATGCTGGATACCTGCGGCAAGCAGGCCTTGGCGGTGGATGACTACTCGGAGCTATCCGTCGTGTCCGGGGAATGTGCTACTGTGGAGGACAGCTACCCCTACTTTTCCCTGCTGAATATGACCGGGACAGCCCGGGGCATTACCATTAAAAATGCCAAATATCCCTTGGTGGAGCAAGAGATTACCTGTGAGTATCAGTTTGGCATCAGCAATGAGGTCCTTCCGGGAAAGACGGCGGAAATTTCCGTGAAGGAGGGGCGGCTTCTGCTGGTCAAGGTGAGAGGATAAGTCCCAAAATGCCAAGAAAGCAAAAAACATGGGCCACACATTGTGTGGCCCATGTTTTTTTATGGAAGGATGGCCTGTGCCGGAGCAAAGACTAAGACTGGCCCGCCAGGGGCTTCAGCTCCTGGGCCAGGGTTTGGGCGAAGAGGCGGGCCGCCGAAAGGGCCTCTTGCAGGGTGTTGCCGTGGGAGCCCACCTCCACCAGCAGGGAGCCGGTGGTCAACTGCTGATTGAAGCGGTTGGTGCGGATGGTGATGGGCCGGGCCAGGGTGGGGTAGGTGGTATTCATCTTTTGCTCCAGATGCAGGGCCAGGGTGAGGTTTTTCTTCCAGTTGGGGTGGTTTAGGCCGGTGTCGTTGCTGCCCACCACCAGCATGACCTGGGCCATATCCCGGTCCTGGACCCGGGCCATGGTTTTATAAACCTCCCCCTTCTCCCCCACCAGGGCGTCCCGGTGGACATCCAGCACCACCTTGATGCTGGGGTATTTGGCCAAATAGGCCTCCACCCCCGCCTTGGAACGGTCATAGGCCCCGCTGTAGGCCGGATAGTCGTACTGGGTGGTGTCGTGAAGGACAGAAAAACCTTGGGACGTCAGGATTTGGGCAATCTCCTCCCCCACCCGCACCACGTTATAGAGGTTGTCGGTGGTGCGGGAGGTGTCGCTGGGGGTATAGATGTCGGTGCCGTCCATGGTATAGGCCTCGGTGGCGTGGGTGTGCATAATCAGGATTTGAGGGCCGGTTTGGGGCAGGGTAATGTCCACCTGGGCGGCGGCCAGGGCGGCTACATCCAGGCTTTGGCTGGTGGTGTTGTTGACCGACACATCCCCCCCGCTGAGATAGCCGTCCTCATGCTTGAGGGTGCGGGCCATAATGTCGTCCGGGGCGGCGGTGACAGCGGGAAGCTCGGCGGGGTCATGGGGGTCGTCCGGCTCCATCTG
>CAZHWK010000083.1:0-7214 GCA_964536405.1 uncultured Oscillospiraceae bacterium | reverse complement strand
GAGGACAATCCCTCCCTGTCCGAGGAAGTGAGGCAGCGATACCGGGGGATGTTCCAGGGGACCTTTTATCGGCGATTTATCCTGGGGGAATGGGTGGCGGCCGAGGGGCTGGTGTATGATTTCTTTCCGGAATTGCCCCGGCCGGAGGCCCCAGAAGGGGAGATGGAGCAGTGGTACATCTCCTGCGACTATGGCACGGTGAACCCGACCTCCATGGGCCTTTGGGGCCTGCGGAGCGGGGTGTGGTACCGGGTGAGGGAGTATTATTACAACTCCAGGGTGGAGCAGCGGCAGAAAACCGACGGAGAGTATGCCGATGATTTGGAGGCCCTGGCCGGGGAGCGGGAGTTGGAAGCGGTGGTGGTGGACCCCTCGGCGGCCAGCTTTATGGAGGTTTTACGGCGGCGGGGCTTTCGGGTGGTGAAAGCCCAAAATGATGTACTCAGCGGAATTCGGCTGACCGCTCAACTACTGAAAAGTGGAAAACTGGTTATTTGCAAGAATTGTAGGGATGCGGCCCGGGAATTTGGCCTTTACCGATGGGCCGAGGGGGGTGAAAAGGACCGGGTGGTCAAAGAAAATGACCATGCCATGGACGAGATACGGTATTTTGCCGCCACGGTGGTGGGACGAGCGGAAAGCCGGGGTGGGATGTTTGCCGGGGTGGTCAGGCGGTAAGGCAATGGGGCAAAGCGGGAAAAGCAGTGCGGCGTGGCCGTTTTCGGGGCCCCGCCGAAGGTGGGGCGGCACCCATGCACCGTCCCTTCGAAACGAAGTGGAGAATGGGTTTGGGTGAATGAAGGTTGCCCAGATGGAGTGAAATGGTCCCCGCTGGGCAGTGGCGATGCGGGGAAAGGAGGAAGAATGGGGCTTTTTGATAGGAAAAAACCGGCGGTCGGGGCCGGAGTGGTACAGACCCGGCGGGGGGAGGGGCACCCCTTTGGAGCCTTGGCGGGCTATGTCCCTCTGGGCAATGGGGAAATTCCCCTGTACCGGGCCATTCGGGAGGCGGTTCCCATGGTGGACGCCGCCATCGTCAAGCTGGTGAGGCTGTGCGGAGGGGTGAAGGTGTTTTGCGACCCGGCGGCCCAGGAGGAGCTGAACCGATTTTTGGAATGTGTACCCACAGGCCGGGGACAGGAGGGGATACAGTCCTTTTTGGACTGCTATCTGGATTCCATGCTGACCTGCGGTAGGGCGGTGGGGGAGATTGTCCTCCGGGAGGATGGCAGAGGGATTGCCGCCTTGCTGTGCGGCTGCGTGGAGGATGTGGAAATTCAGGAGGGGGATAGTCCCCTGGATATGACCATTTGCGTGCGGGGAAAAGGGGGGACGGTGGAGCCTCTTGTCCACCAACAGCTGCTGCTATTTACCCCCTATCAGCCCGAAACCGAGCATCCGTACGGGGTGTCCCTGCTGAGGAGTATGCCCTTTTTGACCGGAATTTTGCTGAAGATTTATCAGGCGGTGGGGGTGAACTGGGAGCGAATGGGAAACCCCAGATTTGCCGTGCTGTGCAAGCCGGATGGGGGTGACTTTAACGCCCAGGAGCGGTGCGACCAGGTAGCCCAGGCATGGGCGGGAGCCATGAAAAATAGCCGGGATGGGGCGGTGAGCGACTTTGTGGCCGCCGGGGAGTTGGATATTCGGGTCATCGGAGCCGACGGGCAGGTCATGGACAGCGCCGCCCCCGTACGGCAGATTTTGGAACAGCTGGTGGCCAAAACCGGACTGCCGCCCTTTTTGCTGGGGCTGTCCTGGGCCTCCACCGAGCGGATGAGCAGTCAGCAGGCCGACCTGCTGACCAGTGAGGTGACCGCCATTCGGCGCAGCCTAACCCCGGTGGTGAGCAAAATCTGCCGCCTGTGGCTGAGAACCCGGGGGTATGATGACCGGATTTCGGTGGAGTGGGAGGATATTACCTTGCAGGACCTGGTGGAAGAGGCCAAAGCGGGGCTATATAAGGCTCAGACCAGGGCGTTGGAGAAGAAGGGGAAGTAGGAAGAAGCGGTACGCAGGCCGATGACACCGGGACCCGCCGAAGGTGGGACGGTGCTTGCACCGTAAATTCGAGCGCAGGTGCGAGAATTTTGGAGGGCGAATTTACTTCGCCCGAAGAGAATGAAATCAGGGGGTCCCCGGAATGGGCGAAGCCCATTTGGGGGAAGAGGCCAAAGCGGGGCTATATAAGGCTCAGACCAGGGCGTTGGAGAAAAAGGGGGAGTAGGAAGAAACGGCACGCAGGCCGATGACACCGGGACCCGCCGAAGGCGGGACGGTGCTTCACCGTAAATTCGAGCACTGGTGCGAGAATTTTGGAGGGCGAATTTACTTCGCCCGAAGAGAATGAAATCAGGGGGTCCCCGGAATGGGCGAAGCCCATTTTGGGGCAAAAGGAGGACGAGAGATGAAAGCGGTTATCAAGGAAGCGGGGCTTCGGGCGGGGGGCACCCCTGAGGCCGGGGAACTGGCCTACATCAACAGGTTTGCCAAGGGGACGCTGAAGGCCGAAGAGGTATATGCCTTTTCGGTCAAGCTGTGCGATAACGAGATTGACCGGGATTTTGAGCGGTTCCCGGCTGGGACCTTGGAAAAGCTGGCCCCTTTGTTTGTGGGAAAAAGCGGGATTTGGGACCACGAATGGTCGGCAAAGGGGCAGACCGCCCGCATCTACCGCACCGAGGTGGTGCGGGAAAAGGACATCATCACCGGGGCGGGGGAGGAATACTGCTTTTTGAAGGGGTATGCCTATATGCTTCGCACCGAGAAAAATCAGGGGCTTATTCAGGAGATTGAGGGGGGCATCAAGCGGGAGGTTTCGGTGGGCTGTGCCGTGGGGCGGGCGGTATGCTCGGTCTGCGGGCAGGAGCTGAAGGGGGGACAGTGCGCCCATATTCCCGGCAGGGAGTACGAGGGAAAGCTGTGCTTCCGGGAGCTTTTGGACCCCACCGATGCTTACGAATTTTCCTTTGTGGCGGTACCGGCCCAGCCCCGGGCAGGGGTGATGAAAAAGAGTGTGAAGGGAGGAGCGAGGATGGAGCAATTGGAGAAGGAGGCCGAGCTGGGCAGACGGTATTTGGCAGGGCTTCGCAAGGAGGTGACTCGCCTGGCCGGTTTGGCCGAGCCGGAGCTTGGCATGAATACCTTGAAGGCCATGGCGGACAAGCTGGACGAGCCTGAGCTTGTGGCCCTGCGGGAGCATTACGCCAAGCGGACGAAGGAGCTTTGGCCGGTGGCGGGACAGCTGCCCCAGCGAGGAGAGAAGGCACCCCCCAGCCGGGGGGATCATGCGTTTCTGATTTGAGAAAGGAGAGAGGATATGAATATTTCCTATGAAGAGATTGGGCAGGTTTTGGTGACCTGTCAGGCGGCCGAGGGGGTCGGTGAAGGGGCTGTGGTCAAGATGGGGGAAGATGGAAAGACTGCCCCCTGCACAGCGGGTGAGCGTTTTTGCGGACAGTGCCTGAGTGTGGCCGAGGATGGCTATGCCGGGGTGCAGGTGGGCGGCTTTGTGACGGTGGCCTGCGCCGATGCCGGAGTGAAGCCGGGCTGGGTCAAGCTGACCGCCAACGGCACCGGCGGGGTGAAAAAGGCGGGCACCGACGAGGATGGCCAGGATCTGCTGGTGATGGGCAGCGACGGTGAGAATGCCGTCCTGCGTCTGTAAAAAGAAGGAGGAGAGAGAATATGGCATATCAGTTTGAACAGGTCAATTTGGAAAAGGGCATGTACCGGGAGAGCGGCCGAAGCTTTACCGAAACTTTGGCCAAGTGTGACCCCGATGAGGCCTATAAGGGTACGGCACTGGAAGGCCTGGACGCCTTTCAGCGTCAGCTTAAGCGTTTTGACATCAAGGTGCGGGGGGCGGGCAGCGATGCGGTGGACAAGTTTTTTGCCACCAGCCAGTCGGCTGTTTTGTTTCCTGAGTACATTGCCCGCAGCGTAAAGCAGGGCATGGAGGAGGCCGACCTCCTGCCCGATATTTTGGCCGCCACCACCCAGATTGACGGCATGGACTATCGCTCCATCGCTTCGGTTCCCGACAAGGAGGACAAGAAGCTGCGCCGGGTAGAGGAGGGGGCCGCCATCCCCGCCACCACCGTCAAGACCCAGGAAAATCTGGTCAAGCTTCACAAGCGGGGGAGAATGCTGGTGGCCTCCTACGAGGCG
Organism: uncultured Oscillospiraceae bacterium; assembly: GCA_964536405.1. Classification (GTDB taxonomy): domain Bacteria; phylum Bacillota; class Clostridia; order Oscillospirales; family Oscillospiraceae; genus JAHHSE01. The sequence continues at coordinate 3,044 of CAZHWK010000083.1, read as the reverse complement.
GTACGCTATCAGAAGCTGGACCTCTTTTCGGTCACCCTGCGTCAAATCGGCGCACACATTGCCCGCACCCAGCTGGAGGATGCGGTGAATGTGCTGATGAATGGCGACGGCAACAAAAACCCCGCCGAGGCGGTGAAGGTGGGTACCGCCGGGACCTTAAGCTATGACGACCTGGTGGATTTTTGGTCCAAGTTTGACCCCTACACCCTGAACACCATGCTGGTGCCCGCCGATGTGATGGTCAAGATGCTCAAACTGCCCGAGTTCCAGAACCCCATGACCGGGCTGAACTTTCAGGGTACCGGCAAGCTGGCCACCCCCCTGGGGGCCAAGCTGCTGCGGACGGCCGCCCTGCCTGCGGGCAAGCTGATTGGTCTGGACAGCCGTTATGGTCTGGAGATGGTTAAGGGGGGCGATGTGTGCGTGGAGTACGACAAGCTCATTGACCGCCAGCTGGAACGGGCCGCCATTACCTCCATCGCCGGCTTTGCCAAAATTTACACCGATGCGGCCAAGGTGCTGAGCGTATAAGGGAGGTCCCGAGGAAGGAGAAGGATATGGGAGAGGAAATTTTGGCCCTGGCCATGGAGCTGGGTGGGGTAAAGGCTGGGGAGGAGCAGGGGCTTTTCTTGTGCTGTCAGTTGGCGGTCACGGAACTGACCGGAATGCTCAAGCCGGGGGTGGCCGTGAGCGACTGCGGGGAGAGCTTTCGGGCCTCGGCGGCCAAGCTGGCCCTGGGGGACTGGCTGGCCCTGCGAAACACCTTGGAGCCACGGAGGTTTACCGCCGGGGAGTTGACGGTGGAGCAAGGGGCGGGGGACCCCGCCCTTCTGCGCCGACAGGCTTTGCGGCAGATGGCCCCCTGGCTGGTCAACCCCGCCCTTTTCCTCCGGGAGGTGAAGGGCTGATGGCGAATGCCTTTGAGAAGATTTTGGCCCGATATGGCCGGGCGGTTCATATTTTGCCCGACGGGGAGGAGCCGGGGCTGATCGCCCTGGCCCTTGTTCAGCCCATTCGGGAGAGGGTGGCCCAGCAGGCCCCCTCTCCCCTGGGATGGGGACGGCGGGAACGGCACTTATATCTGGGGGAAGCGGAAGTCCCCCTGGAGGTTGGCCCCCAGGGCTTTGTGCGGGTGGACGGAGAGGAATTTGAGGTCTTTTCGGCCCGGAAAGTCTGCCTGGGCCGGGAGGGAAGCCACTGGTGGGGGATTTTGACATCCAGGGAGGGGACGGTATGACAGGTCTGGACAAAATGCGCCAGTGCATGACCGACTGCCTGCTGGGGGCCGGGATAGCGGCGGTAACTGCCTGGGGGCCGGGGGAGCGCAGGCGGCAGGAAGAGGCCGTGGTGGCCGTCAGCCTGCGGGGGTGCCGGGGGGAACCCAGCGGGTTCAAGGACTATCTGGGTGAGCGGTACAATACCGCTGCCAAACGGTGGGAGGAGCTGTATGGCCGAAGGGCCCAGCTCACCTTCGGTTTGGATATTTACGGCCCCGGAAGGGATGGGGCGGCCAAGTGTCAGGCCGCCTTTGACAAGGTGGCCGATGCCCTGCAAAACGGAGGCCCGGCGGGTTTGAAGCTGGGGGAACTGTCCCGTGGGGAAATCAGGTATGACGAAGCGATGGGACTTTTTTGCTGTCCGGCTCAGGCGGTGTGCGGGGCCTATCTGTACGCCGTGGCCGACGAGGGGGGAACCTTTTTGGATTTTGAAGTGAGAGGAGGACAAAAACATGAGTGAAGTGACAACCCATGAGCGGCCGGGGGTATACTCCGCCTATGACGCTTCTTCGGTGGTGGATGCCGCCGGGGGAGCCAAGGTAGTGGCCGTGGTGGCCGCACGAGGGGGCGGGGAGAGCGGCAAGGTCTATGACCTGAGCCGCTATGAACAGGCGGTAGCCGCCTTTGGGGAGAGCGACCGGCTGACCCAGCTGGTGCGGCTGCTGTTCCTCAACGGGGCGGCCGCTGTGGTGGCGGTGCCCGTGGCGGGAGAGGAGGGCTATCAGGCCGCCTTTGACGCCATTGCCGCCAGAGAGGACGTGGGGGTGGTGGTCTGCGACAGCACGGTGCTGACCATTCAACAGGCCCTGCGGGAGAGCGTGAAGGCGGCTTCGGCCGCACGGCGGGAACGGATTGCAGTGGTTTGTGGTCCGGCCGACGAGAGCGTGTCCGCCCTGGTGACCCGGGCCCAGGCCTTGAATGAGGCCAGAGTGGTGCTGGTGGCTCCCTGCGAGGCCGAGAGGGCGGGGGTATCGGTGGCCGCCGCTGTGGCCGGGGTGATTGCCGCCGGAACCGACCCGGCTATCCCGCTGGGCGGTGCAGCCTTGCGAGGGATTTCAGGCCTGAAGGCCCAGTATGGGGACAGTGAGATTGACCTGCTGGTGCGGGGCGGGGTGACCCCCCTGGAAAGTGTGGCGGGGACGGTGTCGGTGGTGCGGGGTGTGACCACCCGCACCAAAAGCGGCACCAGCCCGGATGCCACATGGCGGGAACTGACCACTATTTTGATTGTGGACGATGTGATTCCCGCCATTCGCAACAGCCTGCGGGCCAAGTTTCCACGGGCCAAGAACACCGAGCAGAGCCGGGGGGCCATTCGCTCCCAGGTAATTTTGGAGTTGGAAAGCAAGCTGGCGGCTGAGATTATCACCGGGTATGAAAATGTGACCGTGACCGCCAAGGCGGATAATCCAACGGTCTGTCTGGTGGACTTTTCCTTCACGGTGGCCCATGGCCTGAACCAGATTTGGCTGACGGCGCATATTACAGTTTAAGCGTGGAGCTTAGGCGCACAGGAAGGATAAGGCCGAGCGAAGGCAAAAAACAGGCCAGTGGAACACTGGCGGCATTTTTGCGAAGCGGCAGACTTATCCGACCGGCCGTGGGCCCAAAGCGCAACGTGAGGTTTAAGCGTGGAGCTTAGGCGCACAGGAAGGATAAGGCCGAGCGGAGGAAAAAACAGGCCGAAGTGCGGAGGATAGGCACGCCGGGGGGATAGACCTCGGAGCGGATACGAAAATCTTCCTGTGCCCCCTGGGCAAGGGGCGA
>CAZHWK010000082.1:0-7216 GCA_964536405.1 uncultured Oscillospiraceae bacterium | reverse complement strand
TTGCCTGTGGCAAGTTTTTAGCGTAAGCCCGGCACGCTTGCGGGCCGGGGGGAACTAAAAGAAACGCTGGAAAAAAGAAATGGGTTTGGCCCTGGCCGGGAGGCCACCGCCCAGTCGGGCATTCCCGACTGTTTCCTCGACCCCCGCAGGGGTCGAACTCACATGTCTTGGCCGGCGGCCGGCCATCGCTCCCGCTGTCCTCAGTACCCGCAAGGGGTACGCCGTATCCGTAAGGCGGCAAGCCGCCAACGGCTACGCAGACAGCGAAACACCTTCCCCTTGCCGGGGGCGCACACATTCCTCGACCCCCGCAGGGGGGCAGCATCACTCCCCCGGTTGGGAGGAGAAAAGGGTTACGACTTCTTGTTTTGCAGCTTAAAAATCTCACGCTTCAGCTCAGAGATTTCCAGCTTCTGCTTGGCACCCTCTTCCAGGTAATCCTTGAGCTGGCGGCGCAGATTTTCCGACGCCTCCATCTCCCGATAGTACTGGTCGGCAATGTTCATGGCAGCCAAGGTGGCTCCGTCTACCGAGGAGACCTTGCTTCCTTCAATCACGCTTTTAACCTGAGCATCTACGTGGGCGGCCACTTTGCGGACATAGACCTCATCCTCGGCGGCAATGATGTTATACTCCCGCCCGTCAATCACCACGGTAATCCGATTGCTCATAGCAAGCCCTCCTTAGAAAAAATGAATCACCTCTATTATAGCATATCAGCCCCAAGATAAAAACACGTTTCTTCAAAAAATTGCCCTTTTTCTGGTCTGTGGCCCCTTCCCTTGGATTTCTTATTTACGAATGGTCTTTTTTCGTGTAAAATGGCGAAAGCAAAGGATGAATAAACGGTTTGATACAAGGGAGAAAGGAGGGGAGTATATGGCACCAAAGACCACATTTTTTCCGGGGGGCATTCTGGCCATGACCGCTGAGACTGCCGACAGGCTCCTCTCCGCCGGGGACGGGGATGCCGCCCTGCTTTACCTGCGTCTGCTTCGGGCGGACGGCGGGGACAGGGCCGGGGCCAGAAAGGCCCTGGGCTGGACTGAGGAGCGGGTCTTTTCGGCCTGGAAAACCCTGGAGAAGCTGGGGCTGGTGGACCCCGAGGCCCCGGCCGAGGCCCCCCAGAAGCTGGAGGCCGACGAGCCGCCCGAATATACCGCCGCCGACCTGGCCCGGGAGCTGGAACAAGCGGGCTCGGCATTTCCCCTGCTGGTGGGCGAGGCCCAGAAAAGCCTGGGCAAGGTGTTATCCACCGCCGATTTAAAAATGCTGTACACCATTTATGACCATCTGGCCCTGCCCGCCGAGGTCATTTTGATGCTGGTACACCACTGTGTCCGTCAGACCGAAGAAAAATACGGGGCCGGAAGAAAGCCCCGTATGAGCCAGATTAAGCGGGAGGCCTATCAATGGAGCCGGGCCGGGGCCGACACCGCCGAGGCCGCCGACGCCTACCTGCGGCGGCTGGACACCCTGCGGGACCGGGAAAGCCGACTGCTGCCCCTGCTGGGTATTCGGGGCCGTGGGGCGGTGGAGGGCGAGCGGAAGTATCTCACCGCCTGGTGCGACTGGGGCTTTGAGGACGAGACCGTAGCCTTGGCCTATGAGCGTACCGTGCTTCGCAAGGGGAGTATGAACTGGGCCTACATGAATTCTATTTTAAGAAACTGGCACGCCGCCGGGATGCACACGGTGGCCCAGGTGGAAACCGGGGAGAGCAAAAGTCGCACCAGTCCAGGCCGACAGACCGGGCCCTCCCCTGCCCCCGCCCGGGTGGGCGAGGCCGATTTGCGGGCCAGAGAGGATATGGAGCGCATGCGCCGCTTTTTGGAGCGGGAACGGGAAAGGGAAGGTGGGGAATAAGCCATGGCATACGATGCAAACGTACTTCGCCGGGCCACCGCCCGGCTGGAGGAAGAGAAGAAGGCCAGAGGTGAGGCCCTGGCCCGCCGGGAGCGGGAAGTTTACGCCAAGGCTCCCCGGGTGGCCGAAATCGACCGCCAGCTTCGCCGTACCATTCTGGACATCATCGCCGCCTCCCTTCGGGACGGCACTGACCCCGCCCCGGCCATCGGGGTGCTTCGGGACCGCAACCTCTCTTTGCAGGCCGAGCGTGAGGACCTTTTGGTGAAGCTGGGCTATCCCCATGATATTCTGGAGGACAAGCCCGCCTGCCCTAAGTGCGGGGACAGCGGGTGGCTTGGGGCCAGGATGTGCGACTGCCTGAAGGTGCTGTGTACCCAGGAGCAGATGAAGGAGCTGTCCAAGCTCCTGAGCCTGGGGGAGCAGTCCTTTGACACCTTTTCCATCGACTGGTACGCCGAGGAGCCCTGGCCCGGTGAGGGCCGCTCCCCCCGGGAGAACATGGAGTTTATTTACGATGTCTGCCGCCATTATGCCCAGAAGTTTGGGGCCTTCTACTTCGATAACCTGCTTTTTACCGGGGCACCGGGGCTGGGCAAGACCTTTTTGTCGGCCTGCATTGCCAGAACGGTGTCGGAAAACGGGTTTTCGGTGGTCTATGACAGTGCGGTGAGCGTTTTTGCCCGGTTCGAGGAACAGAAATTTTCCAAGGACAGCGGGGACGTGAGCGTGGCCCGGGACGAAACCCGGCGGTACCTGGGCTGTGACCTGCTGATTTTGGACGATTTGGGCAGCGAGCTGACCACACCCTTTGTCCAGTCGGCCCTCTATACCGTGGTCAACACCCGGCTTCAGACCGGGAAGCGGACGGTGATTTCCACCAACCTGACCATGGAGGAGCTGCGGCGGCGGTACTCGGTGCAAGTGGCCTCCCGCCTGGACGGGGAGTATCAGGTTTTGCGGTTCTTCGGAGAGGATATCCGCATCTTAAAGAAGCGGCGGTTTTAATGGAAGTTTTATGGCTTTGGATGGCTTGTGCGGGAGCAATTTTGTTCCTGCTGATGGGCTTTGACAAAAGGCGGGCCAAGAAAAAGGGGGCCCGCCGGGTGGCCGAGGCCACCCTCTTTGCCTGGGCCCTGCTGGGGGGTGCTTGGGGCGGAACGGCGGGGATGTTTTTCTTTCACCACAAGACCCGGCACTGGTATTTTAAGTGGGGGTTTCCCCTGTTGGCCATGGGGCAGTTGGCGGTTTTGGTGTGGCTGTGGGTGAGATAGCCCACAGCGGAAAGGAGCGGTCATGAAGGCGAACAAGGTTTGGATCATTCCGGTTTCCATTGGGCTGGTGCTGGCGGTCTGTGTGGCCTGGTATACCCGGCCTATGGCATTGTCTGATGTGCTGGAGCAAGGGGTGGACAGGACGGTTCCCACCCGGGTGTATCTTTCGGTGCGGACCCTTCTTCCGGAAGACGGAATGGAAACATACGGGGTTTCCCCCTGGTCGGGAACCGGGGAATACGACGAGCTGATGGCCCTTTGGGATGGGGTCTCCCTGCGGAAAAGCCTGGAAAGCTTTGTGCCCAGAGATTCCATTCTTTATGAAGGGGACGAGGCGACCACCGCAGTGGACTTTACCGTGATAGACACCAAGGAGCCTGCCGGGGCCTGTTATATGACTGTTGGGGAACAGAGGGTCATTGTCTATGACCCGGCCAGGGACCAGCATACCTTTTACGATGTGAAAGGATCCCCCCGTCAGGCCCTGCTGGCATACGGCAAGGCGCATGGCGAGGTCAGGTGAAAAGAAGGAAAGCCCACGGCCACCGCTGCTTAGCCCCCCAAAAAATCGACATGGAATAAAAAAGCCTCCAATCGTAGAATAGAAACTACGATTGGAGGCTTTTTGAATGTTAGAAAAAAAGAAAAGTGCCCAAAACTTTTTCCCTCTCTCTTCTGTCTAATGGATATCAGACAAAAGAAAGGACGGCATTTCTATGGCACACAAATGGTTTTATTCGGGGAAACGGGCCAAATCAAGCCCCTTCCGCCTGTTCGCCGCCGTCCTTCTTGTGGGGGCCATTCTCATCGGGGGGTGGTGGGTGCTGATTCCCGCCCAGGGGGGCAGTGCGGCCGAACTCGTGCCCACCCCGGCCCCCACGGCCACCCTTCGGCCCAGTCCGGCACCAACCCCAAGTCCGATACCAACTCCAACCCCAACTCCGGCGGAAACCCTGACCCCGGAGCCATCCGGGCCAACACCGCTTCCCGAAGAGCAGACCGGCCAGTCGCTGGCCGTCCCGCTGCCTGCCAGTGATCCGGTGGAGAATGACTGGTTTGCCGATGCCGCCTTTCTGGGGGACTCCCTCACCGATGGGCTTTTGCTTTACAGCGGGCTGACCCAGGGCAAAAACCTGGCCTATAAGGGACTGACTGTTGAGTCGGCCCAGGAAAAGGCGGTCATTAAGACCCCACAGGGAAAGGTGACACCTCTGAAGGCCTTGGGGCAGAATACCTACGCAAAGGTGTATATTCTCCTGGGAGTAAACGAGCTTGGCTGGTATCAGGACACACGGTTTTACGATACCTATGGGCAGTTGGTGGATCAGGTTCGAAAGGCTCAACCCACCGCCCAAATTTACCTGCAAACCCTCTTTCCGGTCACCCGGGAAAAATCGGAAACCCACAGCTATATTAAAAATGAGAAAATTTTAGGCTATAATAAGCTGATTGCCCAGTTAGCTGCCGAAAAGGAGGTGCTGCTGGTGGATACCTACGCCGCCCTGGCCGATGAGAATGGGGAACTGCCCGCTCAGGCCAGCACCGACGGGGTTCACCTGACCCGCAGCTATTACACCCGCTGGCTGGACTATTTGAAAACGCACACTGCACCATGAAAGGAGCAGGTCGCCCGTTGAACTGCAAAATAGACAACCGCCAGCGTCTGGTGGAACATATTACTCAGCAGCAGGGGGCCTTTTACCGCCTGGCGTACAGTTATGTCAAAAATCCAGACGATGCCATGGATGTGGTGCAGGAGGCGGTGGTAAAGTCCCTGGCCAACATTGACAGGCTGAGGGAGCCGGCTTATCTGAAAACTTGGTTTTACCGCATCCTTTTGAACGAATGTATGAACCATTTTCGCAAGACAAAGAACCTGTTTCCCCTGAATGAAGAGCTGGCCGTACAGCCTGTTCCCGGCCGGGAGCCCTTTGAACGGCTGGATTTGTATTACGCCATTGACCGGCTGACCCTGGAGGAGCAGACCATTATCCGCCTGCGCTTTTTTGAGGATCTGAAGCTGGAGGAGATTTCCCGGGCCACCGGCATAAAGCTCAATACCGTAAAAACCAAGCTCTATAAGGCTTTGAAAAAGCTCAGGGAGCTGACCGGAGAGGAGATACCAGATGAACCGTGAATGGAGCCGTGCCAAAGCACAGTATGAGGAAATTCCCGTACCCCAAGAGCTGCCCTTTGCCCTGGCTGGGGCCGTGCGGGAGGGGGACAGGGTCAGAAAGGGACGCAGCCGCCTGAAAAAGAGGGTGTGTGCCGCCCTGTCGGCCTGTGCCTGTTTTGTTCTGCTGGTCAATGTCAGCCCTGCCTTTGCCGCCGTGCTGGCCGATGTGCCCCTCATTGGTACCCTGGCCCGAATTGTCACCATTCAGCAGTACAAGGTAGACGACCGGGACCACCTGATTGATGTGCGCCTTCCTGCCGTGGAAAATACGGGCCATACCGACCTGGAACAGCGCATCAATACAGAAATTCAACAGCGTATTCAGACCATTTTGGACGAGGCCGAGGAGCAGGCCCGGCTGAATAGGGAGGCCTTTGTGGCCACAGGGGGAGAGGCAGAGGATTTTATCCCCATTATCATAGATGTTGACTATACCATTTCCTGTCAAAGTGGCCACTACCTTTCCTTCCAGGTTATCACCACCCAGACCCAGGCCACCGCTTACCAGCAGATTTTTCCCTATACCATTGACCTGGAAACCGGGCGGACCCTGACCCTTCAGGACCTGCTTGGCCCCGAGTACAAGGCTGTGGCCGACCGGGCCATCCGGGCGGAAATGGCCCGCCGGGAAGCGGCTGACCCGGATAACCTTTACTTTGACGGAACCGATGGTATAGAGGGATTTCAGGGCATTGGCCCCGACCAGAAATTCTATTTGAATGAGCGGGAAAATCCCGTTCTCCTCTTTGAAAAATATGAAATTGCCCCGGGGTATATGGGGGTGCAGGAATTTGAAATCCAAGCCCCCCGCTCCCCTGCTCCGTAAGAAAGACCGGTGGGGTTAGGCCGCATAGACCTCGGCATAGGCCTCCCCCATGGTATCCGCTGAGAAAAGAAAGTCCCCCTCATAGTCATAGACCTCCACGTGACCGTTCACATTTCTAAATTCATACATGAAAAAAACCTCCTATACTGTTCTTTGTTTCTTAAGAACAGTATAGGAGGTTTTATGTCCCATAAACCGGACTTTACTCCGCAGGGGCAAAGATTTTTTCAAATTCCTCGGCACCCATGGTTTCGTGCTCCAATAGATACTGGGCCACGGCCTCCAGCTGGGTGCTGTGGTCGGTGAGGATGGCTTTGCACTTGGCGTAAGCCCCGTCCACAATGGCCTTGACCTCGGCGTCGATGCGCCCGGCCACCTCTTCCGAGTAGGTGCGGGCCTGGGCCATGGTGCGCCCAATAAAGACCTCGTCATGGCCGCTGTCAAAGACCACGGTGCCAAGAGCGTCGCTCATGCCGTACTTGGTGACCATGGCACGGGCAATGGCCGAGGCCCGCTGCAAATCGTTGGAGGCCCCGGTGGAGATGTCACCCAGCACCAGGCTTTCGGCCACACGGCCGCCCAGCAGGGCCACGATGGATTCGGTGAGCTCGCTTCTGGACTGATAGGACTTATCCTCCTGGGGCAGGGAGATGGTCATGCCTCCGGCCGGGCCACGGGGGATAATGGTAATCTGATGCACCGGGTCCTGGGTGGGAAGCTCGTGAATGACCACGGCATGGCCCGCCTCGTGATAGGCGGTAAGCTTGCGGGCATGGGGAGTGACCACCCGGCTTTTCTTCTCGGGCCCGGCAATGACCTTCAAAATGGCCTCGTGCAGGTCCTCGGAGCGGATAAACCGCCCGTTTTGACGGGCGGCCAGGAGGGCGGCCTCGTTCATCAGGTTTTCCAGGTCGGCCCCGGTGAACCCGACGGTGGCCTTGGCAATGTCGGTCAGAGTCACATCCTCGGCCAGGGGCTTGCCCTTGGCGTGGATTTTCAAAATCTCTTCCCGGCCCTTGATGTCGGGCAGGCCAACATAGACCTGGCGGTCAAACCGGCCGGGCCGCAGCAGGG
>CAZHWK010000081.1:0-7266 GCA_964536405.1 uncultured Oscillospiraceae bacterium | reverse complement strand
AATGAGGGTCTTATACATGGTGGTGGAGGTGGGATTGGTGGAGGGGATGAGTGCCGCCACCACGCCCACAGGCACCGCAATTTCCATCAGCTTCTTCTCACGGTCCTCACGGATGATGCCGACGGTTTTCATATCCTTAATGTACTCATAGGTAATCTTGCTCCCCAGCAGGTTTTTGATTACCTTATCCTGCCAGATGCCGAAGCCGGTTTCCTCGTTGGCCATTTTGGCCAGAGGCTCGGCAGCGGCGATACAGGCATCGGCGATGGTCTTCACCAGGGCATCCACCCGCTGCTGGTCCCAGCTCTGGTATTCCTTCTGTGCGGCCTTGGCCTTTGATACCAGGTCGCGTACCTCCTGAATGGACTGGAGATCTTTATCAAGTCCCATAGGTTTTATACGCTCCTCTCTGCTTTGTTCTCACACCTGTATGGGGTCATCGGCCACCCGGCAGACTTGCTCGGCAAAAGCCTCGCACGCCGCCTTGCAGGCCGCCTGATCCCCGGTGAGCAGGCCTCCGGCGAAATTTGTTTCGCTGGGAGGACCAAAAAATTTCTTCAGCTCCACATCCGCCGCCTTGAGCGCTGCGTCCAGCCCCTTCATCGCTTCACAGGGCGGGGCGATGAGGTAAGCCAATGCTTCTCCGGGCTGAATCTTGGCCTCCTTGGAGAGGTAGCTGCCCGTGCTGGAAATGCAATGGGCGAAGTAGACGATGGAATCGTCCTCGTTTGCACTGTAAAACCCGGCGTCGTTCTCGATATAGGCAATCGCCGCCTCCATGCCGCTTCGCACTTCTTCCGGGTTTGGACCCGCCAGGATGCCGATGAACTCGCCCGCCAGCTTTGTGGAGGCATTGGCCGAGCCGGCATACATGCTCTTGGCATAGACCACCCGGACCTCGGCCTTCTTCGTGGCTTCATCCAGGGCGGCGTAAGCCACATCGTCGCAGTCGGTGGTGAGGATGCCAAGGCTGGTGTAGGTCTTAATGACCCGCAGACTTTTGAGCAGGTCGGGGTCGGCGTTTGGAATATACTGAACACTCAACACATTTGCTTGAAGTTTATCGTTTTTCATGTCGTCCCCTCCTTACAGCTGCAGATCCACGCCGCTCGCCTTACGCTCCAGAATGGTCTTGAGCAGTCCGGCGATGTGGGCGCCTGCCTCTACGGCGGGGATGCCTCCGCTATGGATATTGGACACTACGGTTCGCCGGGCCTCGGGCATACCCACGGTTGCCTTATAGGCAATATAGGCACTCATGCTGTTGGCGGTGGCAAGGCCGGGCCGCTCCCCCAACAGAACGCAGGTGACATCGGCGCCAAGAGTTTCAGACACCTCATCCATGGCGGGCACACGGCCAAAGCGCATGAAAAAGGGCGTTCCGGTGGAGATGCCAAAGTCCTGAAGACCGTCCATCAGGGCGGGCAGGATATTTCGCAGGTTCTCGTCCACTGCCTGGCTGGAAAGGCCGTCGGCCACATAAATCTGCACCTGAGGGTTAAGCTGGCACTTACTCTTCAGCTCCCACTTCACATCGTCGGAGATCTGGCGGCCCAGGTCGGGCCGGGTCAGATGCTCATTGCGGCTGGTGCAAAGGGTCTGGACCGAGAAAAGGCCCATCTCCCGCAAGATATCCTCATTCACATCCCGGAACACGGCATCCCGGGCCCCGGCATGGTCAGCACGCAGGGTGAGGTAGGTGCGGGTCCGCAGACGAGGACCCGCAGCACCGATGCCGATACGGGCGGGGGTCTTGCGCTTCATCTGCTCCATCAGCTCCCGGTTCACCATGTGCTCCAGGGTGATTTCCGCCTTGCTTTCGGCAATCGTCAGGTCGGGCAGAATGCCGTTCTCGGGGGTAAGCCGAGCAGGGACGGTCTGGCAGACTTCTCCGCTCTGTGCGGTGCTGAGCTGCCGGATGACCTCGGCAGTTATTTTTGCAATCAGGTTTTCATCCATCATCCCAAGCCACCCCGCCTTTCCGTAAAGATGGTCGGGTCGCCCGCCAAGGCGGTGAGCTTCCCATTCTCCATAATCCCGACCCGCTCCAGCCACTGCTCAAATTCCCGAATGGGGCGAAGGCCCAGAATTTCGCGCACGGCGGCGGAGTCCTGATAGGAGTTGCTCTGATAGTTGAGCATCACGTCATCGCTGGCAGGTACCCCGATGACGTAGTTACAACCGGCGGCAGCCAGCAGAAGGGTCAGGTTCTCCAAATCGTTCTGGTCGGCCATCATGTGGTTGGTGTAGCAGCAGTCACAGCCCATGGGGATGCCGGAGAGCTTACCCATAAAGTGGTCTTCCAGGCCGGCCCGTACCACCTGCTTACTGTCGTAGAGGTACTCGGGGCCGATGAAGCCCACCACGGTATTCACCATGAAGGGGTGGAACTGCTTGGCATAGGCATAGCACCGGGCCTCCATGGTCACCTGGTCGGTGCCGAAGTGGGCGCCGGAGGAAAGCTCGGAGCCCTGCCCGGTTTCAAAGTAGAGCCTGTCGGGTCCCTTGGCCGTACCACGCTCGGCCATCAGGGCCTGGGCCTCGTGAACGGTCTGGGTGGTGAAGCCGAAGGCTTCATTGCCCTTCTGGGAGCCTGCTATGGACTGGAAGATAAGGTCGGTGGGGGCACCCTGACGCACCGCCTCCATCTGGGTGGTGATATGGGCCAGCACGCAGGTCTGGCTGGGAATTTGCCAGCGGGTCTTCACATCGTGGAACCGCTTGAGGATTTCAGCACAGCTGCTCACGGTGTCGTTCACCGGGTTGAGGCCGATGAGCATATCGCCGCAGCCATAGGAAAGGCCCTCAAACAGGGAGGCCGTGATGCCCTCCACATCGTCGGTGGGGTGGTTGGGCTGCAACCGGGTGGAAAAGGTCCCACGCACACCGGCAATGGTGTTGCAATGAGATTCCACCCGTATTTTATTGGCCGCATAGATAAGGTCCAAATTGCTCATCAGCTTGGTGACACCCGCCACCATTTCAGCGGTGAGCCCCTTGCGTACTTCTTTGATGGCAGTCTCGGTGGCCGCATAGCTTAAAATCCACTCACGAAACTCGCCCACGGTCATATTCTTAATTTTGTTATAGGCCGCAGCGTCCACGCCGTCCTGATCCATGCGGGTCACATCATCGACCTCATAGTCAACGGCAGGTGCATTGCGCAAATCGGACATGAGCAGGTTCGCAAGAACCTCCTTGGCAGCCAGCCGCTCGCTGTCGCTCTCAGCAGCCAGTCCCGCCAGCACGTCGCCCGACTTTTGCTCATTGGCCTTGGCCATCACGTCCTTAATCGATTTGAACTCGTAGACACGACCGGCCAGCCTGGTCTTTAAAATCAAGGCTATTGCCTCCTTTACAGAATTTTCAAGCAGAAAATTCTATCCAAATATAAGTGTTTTTACTACGACAGGAATGACAAGTCCATCCATCAGCGGACGGCCCAAATCCAGGTAGTCCCCCTGATTGACCTGGATGCCGTCAATACACATGATTTCCCGACCCTTCGCCCTGCGCCGCAGGGCCTGGCCCAGCGCCTTTCCATAATCCTGCTCGGCCAGTACCAGCAGAGGTTTCCCCGTCGGGAGGGCCGATGCCGCCTCGGTCAGGGCATCCGCAAGCGCACAGACCTGGGCATACCCCGGAGCCTTGAACCGCTTCAGACAGAACACCAAATTGTCCGTCCCGCTCTCGGTCAGAAACCACTTGGCCTCTTCCGCCAGGGTACTGCCCCGCCCCATCCCCGCCAGCTCTTCCGCTTCCCTACCCGGCACCAGAGCCGGCAGGTTTTTCATAGGGAAGAGCTCGGCAGCCGAGTAGGCGATGGTACTGCCACTGACGGTGGTGGTGTAGGACCCTGCCCCTACCACCGTGGCCCGGATGGTCTCCCGGGCCGGAATGATGTTTGCCCCCGCAAATGCGGGGTGCTTCCGCACACTGTCGGCCAGCAGGGGGCCGATGTCCCCGTGCTTAAACCAATCCTCCGAGGGATGGTAGATATAGTCGGCTACGCCCCCCGAGAAGCTGACACAGTTAGGGGACCGCTGAATTTCCAGCTGGCTTCCCTCTCCGGTCCGCACCGCCTCACACAGCGGTGTCCGGGGCAAAAAGCCTGCCGCTTCGGCCAACAAGCCAGCCATCCGGTCGGTTACCTTACGCAGCTTGGCAGGTTCGGCTTTCTCGCCCAGCCCCAACACCACCCCCACCTGCTCGGCCACCAGGGCCAAGCGGGGGCTGATGTAGGTGATGCGTCCGTTTTCCACCCGCACCAGCCGTCCGCCCACATCCCAGCAGCCTTTCCCCTCCAGCGAGCCGGAGTGGAAGACTGCCAGGTTTGTGGTGCCGCCGCCGATGTCCAGATTTGTCACGGTACAGCCCCGCTCCTCGGAATAGCTCTGGGCCCCCGCCCCCTTCCCCGCAATGATGGACTCCAGGTCGGGGCCCGCCGTGGCAACCACGAACTCCCCGGCCATGCTGCTCATCTTCTCGGTGACCAGGGCGGCGTTTTCCTTCCGGGAGGACTCGCCGGTGATAATGACAGCACCGGTCTGGACCGTACCCGGGGTAATGTCCGCTTTTCGGTACTCCTCTTGAATGAGTTGCGCCACGGCATCGGCATCAATGCGATTACCCTCCGCCTGTGGTGTGGGGTATATCTCACCTCGGTAGACGATTTCCGCACCAGTGATAGCGACCCGTGGCGCAGTAAAGCAGGATGCTGTGTTGCTGACGGTCAGGCGGCTTACCACCATGCTGGTGGTAGAGGTACCGATGTCGATTCCCACGCTGGTAATTTTCTCGTCCAAGGGTCCTCCGCCTTTCTTACATTAGTTGCGTCCCGCCAGTTCGGCCGCAGCCAGCTTTTTGGCCTGAGGTACTGCCAAAAACTTGGCGAACACGATACCGATAATCCCGCCGCAAATCTGACCGATAAAGACAGGAATCAGCAGGTTGGGCTGGAAATTCACATTGAAGGCGATAAAGTCACCCAGGCAATACCCGCCGCAGACCAGGAAGGCCAGCACGGTCACTTTATCCTCAGGCCGCATCTCCTTGATATAGGGAAACAGCGCCAACCCATTGGGCAGGGCAGCCACCAGACCCACGCTGCCGTTGGCTTCCAGACCGGCCAAGCGCCCCAGCTTCTCCAGGGGCTTCCCCAGGTACTTTTTAATGAGTACCACCATGGGGAAGGCACCGGTGAGCATCATGGCGATGGTGCCCAGCAGCTCTACGGCACGGAAGGTGTTCTCCTCATCGGCC
This sequence comes from uncultured Oscillospiraceae bacterium, assembly GCA_964536405.1. Taxonomy (GTDB): domain Bacteria; phylum Bacillota; class Clostridia; order Oscillospirales; family Oscillospiraceae; genus JAHHSE01. Next base: position 2,004 of record CAZHWK010000081.1, on the reverse strand, counting down.
AAAATGGGGTCAAAGCCCCAGCCAATGGGCAGAATGTCAGTGAACAGGCCGGTGTAATGCTGGAGGATGCAGGCCACTACCACCAGGGTCAGGGCCCCGGTCATCACCTTACCGAACACCTGAAAGCCCTTGACCATTCCATTGGGGAAAAGCTTCAGACCCAGGGCCAGCAGGATGCATATGACCACCAGAGGAATGAGGTTGCGCGCAATCATGCCTATGGTCAGCATGGCCACATGGTCGGGCTCACCAGTGGTGCTAAAGGCGGTTCGCACCGCCGGATGGGTAAACATGGAAATGAGGCAGGTAATGAGCACGCCGAAGGGAACGGCCAAAAAGCCGCTCATGGTACCCAGGGCCAGATATTTATGGTCCTTCTTTTCCAGCATAGAAAGGCCAATGGGGATATTAAAGGAGATACTGGAGGCACACATAAATCCGGTGGCCAAAATTAGGGGGAAGAGGTCAGGGGTCTGTCCAATCTCGGTGGCCAAGGCAAAGGAGCCGCAGTCGGGGGCCATGATGAATGCGGCGGCCAGAACAGGATCAGCACCAATCACGTTGAATACGGGGCCAATCACGTTGATGATGAACACCTTCAGGAAGGGTACCGAGGCCATCAGCCCGCAAATGGGAATAAAGAGATTCGCCATGGCGTGGAGGCCTTCGTTAAATGCCTGTCCCAGCTCAGACTGGTCATTGATGAGATAGGAGATACCGCCTACCACACAGCAGGCCATAATGATGTAAGTGATAACTTTCCCTACGATTTCCACTCTCTCGTCCTCTACTTCCGCTTAGCCGCCGATGAGATCGAGGTAACGGGCAAAGTTGGGGTCATCGAGGAAGGAACATGCCTGCACCATACGGGTGCGGCCATACTCCCAGTAGAAATCAGCATCCTTGCCGTAGCAAATCTGAATCAGGGACCAGGTGGACCAGTGAGCGGTCACCAGGAATTTGTTGATAAGCACACGGGCCTTGGCCTCCTCGCTGGGCTCGCCGCCGCAGTAGGCACGCAGGAAGGTATCCTCACACTTCTGGTCCAGGGGGTTTTCCACACACACACAGGCGATGTCATAGTACCCATCGTTCATGCCGCCGTATTCCCAGTCGATGACCCGCATATTCTCGCCCTGGAGCATGAAATTTTCAGCCAGAGCATCATTGTGGCAGGGCACCTGGCGAGGGGGATTTTTTGCATAGGCAGCAGCAATCTTGTCCAAAGCCTCTACCGCACGCTCCCAGCCCTCATAACGCTTCTCATAGTTATGCTGGGCCATAATGACCTTGTATTCCTCAATCTTGGTGATGGGGTTGAATGCCGTTTTAAACTCCTTGCCACTGTCGTGGTAGTGGCGCATCACCTGTCCGGCCTTGTTCAGCACCTCGTCACGGGTCTGGAAATCAACGGGATGCATGGTGGGTGCCTCGATGAACTCCACAATCTGGGAGCCAGTGGTAGGATCGTAATAGTAAATCTCAGGGGCAATGCCAATGCTGGCCATCTCGGTCGCATTGTGCTTTTCGCCAGGACGGTTAATGTAAGTGGCGGTACCCTTACCTGCCATGCGAACAGCCAGCTGGGTGCCGTCCTCGGTGACAAGTCTAAAGTTCTTGTTGGTCAGGCCACCGGGCAAAATGTCCACCACGCTGAGTTCCTGGTGGAAAATCTCGCGTACCAGGTTTAGCATACGCAGGAAAGCGGGAATCTCATCATTCTTAACGGCAGGCGCAAATACGGCCAAATTTTTCTCTTCCACAGCAATTCTCCTCAAATTTTTATTGTTAGGGGTCCTAATGTGCCGCGGCCAATTGGGGTTCCAGATCGTCCACAGAAACGGCGTGGGGCGTCCGTCCTGTTTTCTACACTGAGCATATACCCTTGTGTAGGACAAAGGTCAATGTTTTTGTCATTTTTTTCACATATTTGTATGTTTAAATGATTTTGCCTTTCTTATTCTGTGCAACTTGACCTTCCTTTTCCTTTTTTCCCGCTTTGAC
>CAZHWK010000080.1:0-7283 GCA_964536405.1 uncultured Oscillospiraceae bacterium | reverse complement strand
CCCGGGATAGATATCCCGGGACCAGGGGCTTTTTATGAACGCTTAGATGTTTGCGTTTTTTACAAAGCGCATAAGCATGGTACAAGCTTCAGCCCGAGTGGCAAGGCCGCTGGGGTCAAAGCGGTTTTCGGCTTTTCCGCCGATGATGCCGGCCACCTGCATGGCCTGCACCGAGGTCTTGGCCCAATCGCTGATCTGAACCTCATCAGCAAAGGTAACAGGAGCATTCTGCTCGGGCAGGGAAATCCCCATCACCTTGGCATAGTTGTTCAGCATGACGGTCAGCTGTTCCCGGGTGAGGTTGGCGTCAGGGGCAAAAAGCTGATTGCCAAGGCCGTTGGCAATGCCCTTCTCCGCCGCCCACTCCACATAGGGGGCATAGTACATCTGACTGCCCACATCGGTGAAGCTGCTCTTTTCATAGCCAGTGACATCGGCCCCGGCCATTCTGCCCAGAATGGTAACGAACATTCCACGGCTGAGGGACATATCGGGGGAGAAGGCATTCTCGCCGGTACCGTTCATCAGACCACGGGTGGCCACAAAGGTAATGGCTTCCTTGGCCCAGTGGTTCTCCACGTCGCTAAAGGTAACCTCTTCGGCCTGATAGCCCACTGCGTACAGGGAGAAATGGTCGGTTTCAAAGCGGAGCACCTGTGCCTTGGCATCATAGACGGCACCTTCCACTTGGTGGATCTTGTTATCATCGTCGATATACAGGGCAATCACGTTCTCGGCCTTCTCATTTGCCTTCAGGATATAGGGAATGGCCACAGACACACGGCCCTTCCCGAAGGAGGACACGGTCTTGTTTTCGCCATAAAGGACGCTCAGGTCCACCACGGGGCGACCATCCACAGCGGTGCGGACGGCGGCGGGCAGGCTTTCGTGGGATACCTGCTCCCAACGGACCTTCACCTCGCCCTTGGCCGTATCGGTCATCTGGCGCAGAGCTTCGGCATCAAAGGTCATTTTCACCCCGTCACCCTTCACGGTGAAGGTCTGAACCTTGGCGGAAAGCAGCTTGTCCTGCACTGCCTTAGGCAGCGATACGGACAGACTTTCCATCTTTTCCTTAGAGGTCACATCCAAAACCAGCCCGATGTCGGTGCTGCCATTCTTTTTCGCCTCACGAATGGCAGTATCAATGCTCTGGCTGCTGACCGAAGCAGTTCCCTGGCCATTTTTATCCACGGTGGGGGTAACCGTTGTGGTTGCAGTGCCCACTTCCCCGGGCTTGGAGGGGGTCTGGGGCTTGCTGCTACTGGAATTTCCGGAGCTGCCCGAGCTGCTGCTGATAGACACTTCCACATTCATGGAAGCCGAAATATTGCTGTTGGATTTCACCCGAGCGGTAATGGTAGCAGTACCATTCTTGCCCGGAACCAGCTTACCCTCAGAGTTGACGACGGCCACTTCGGGGTTGCTGCTTTCAAAGGTGACTGCGTCAAGCTTTTCGGCCGGGGCAGTCAAGGTGTCCACCGTCAGCAGGGGCAGCAAGTCAATCGCCCCTGCCGAAGTGACCTTCAGCTCGGACTGAGCGAAGGCAACATGGCTGACAAGCTTGCTGTTGCTCACGATTTCAAAGGTATAAATTTCTTCCTCGCCAGAGGAGGAGGGAACTTCGGCAACAATCTGGGCATATTCGCCACTGCCGATGTGAGCAGCAATCTGTGTGCAAGCCTTACTCCCGCAGGTAGGGCAAGCACTTGCCACGTTATGGATCTCGTAATCATGGGAGTTGCCCTCATGCTCTTCATGGTCAAAGTCAATAATAACCTGGCCATTGACAGTCAAATAGGAAGGCTCATGATTGCCGAAATTCAAGCAGTAGGCAGCACTGGAACGAGAGCGATACTGGGCCTCCGTCAGATTGATTTCAAAATACCGCTCATTGGCATTATCTTCACCAAACTGAATGGGTTTTCCGGCAATGGTGGCACTTTCAATGGGGTACTGCTTAAACACATTGAACTGATAAGCCACCGCCATGGTCTTTTCGCTGTCTGGATTATCACCTTTGCGAATGATGCCAATCTGGAAGAGATTTCTGTTGGCAGGATCTTTACCGGGCTGGTAAGTAGACAATTCAAAATCAGTCATTGGAATGGTCAACACTCCATTGACCACCTTACGAGTATCACTATAAGCATCTTTCACATAGACCGCCTCATAGCCATCCTGCACATGAATATTCAGCACCAGATTTTCCTGAGTGGGGTCGGCAAAAATAATCTGGGGGTCAAACTGATTTTGGCTGGAGGTTTTTTGCTCGATGAACGCATTGGGGCTGAAAGGAACGCCAAATTCGCCACCGGATACATCAATCCCCAGGATTTGATATTCGCCCTTTCCGCTTACCACCTGAAGAGGAATGTGAACCTTGCTCTGGCTCACACCATCCTCGGCGGTGGTAATCACATTGATGTATTCCGATTGGAGCAGCATTTCATACAGGTCAACCATCTCATGCGTGGGAAGCTGGGTCAGCTTTCCACCGGGAAGCGTCCCATTGTGCCCATTGCTGTGCATATCGACCAGGGTGCCATCGGGGAACTCAATGGCCCAAGTCACATCGCCCCCGGCCTGGCTGGCATCGGTGGTGATGTGGAAGGGCATAAACTCCTTGTATAGGGTATTCTTTACCTCGGTGGTAGGACTTGTCTTAATATTGGCCCGCATCATGGTCTCGTTCAAAAGCATGGGAGTGGTAGCCACACCGTTTTCAAACTTCAATTCAGTCAAACCGGTCATATGCACATCATCAGCAGGCTTTAGCCAGTTGTTATCTACCTGGCTTAGGTAGCGGATAGAGGTAACCGTACTCTTATTACTTGGGGTCTTCTCCAACTTTATACTTCTTCGATCAAGATTCTCCACAGGATCTTTCTGATTTTTCACAAAGAAGCTAATTGTATCGCCAGCGGTTACGGTAGCCTGCGAATTATTGATCTTTGAATGGGGTGTATAGGTTCCACCGTTATTTTCCAAAATAGTCGATGTCTGGTGGGCTGGCACCACAAAAAGTTTCCCACCGGAAACAGTTTCTGGAACAGAAATGGTCCAAATTCTTCCGTCTGCACTGGAAGTACCCTCTATCATAATGTTGTCGGCAGTTAACAAATAGACCTTATTTATCTTCTTTTCGGTGGACTGTTCCTTTACAAAGGACAAGGTATAGTCAACAGAAGTAGTCCCATTGCTCACGGAAACGGTCAACTCATTGCCGGTTACCGCTGTTTCCGTTCCAGCAGCCAGGGTATAGGAGGTAATATCCCCATTCCCATCCTTTTTCAGGGTGATGTCGCCTGTTACCGCTTCCCCACCAACCGAGATAGTATGCCCGCTGTTGGCAGCCAACGTCATAGTGAATGTACTGCTGTTATCCACTGTGGCGTGGTTAATATAAAGGGTGTTTCCTTCACGATTTTGCACCTTGACTTTATCGTCGGAAAAGGTAGGATCCAACAAACGCAGGGTATCGTCATCTTGGTAGGTAATCTCCAGCGTATACTCCCTGCGCTCGGAGCCGTTTGTAATCGTGATGGTATGGTTTCCACCGTTTATTAATGTAACCTCACCATCCCCGGTCACCTGCTGGGCCGAGGTATAGGTCTGCACATTCACATAGATGCTCTGCATGGCACTGGGAACCGTAATCTTGACCGTCCCGGTGGCAGGATTAAAGGCTTCTGTCACCTGGAACACTGCCATCAGTTCGGCATCGGCCACATACCCGGGAATTACCGTGATATTCTTCACGTCGGCAATGTTCTGCACCCCGAGCTGGTTATACTTATTGTAGCCAGCAGCCAGAATTTTTCCCTCTGTATTCAAAGCAAGGGTATGCCAGTAGCTGGCCGAAATGGCCGTTACATCACTCCACCCGGCAACCTGGTACTGGCCATTTGTGTTGTTGCCAAAGGCTTCCACCGTACCGCCCTGTTTCAGCACCACAATATGGTCATAGCCCACGGCAACGTCCTGCACATTAGTCATGCCATTGCCCTGGCTGACCTGACCATAGGTGTCGTCCCCGGCCACCAAAAGGCGGCCATCGGTCGTCACAGCGGCAGTATTTTTGCCGCCGGCGGCAATTTTCGCCACACCGGTCCAACCGCTTACCTCACCCTGGCCATAGCTGTTATCGCCATAGGCACTGACCGTTCCATCCGCATGAAGAAGTACCGTGTGGTATTCCCCAGCGGCCACGGCGGCGGCTGTCTTTCCGACCACAGAAGTCCCCTGACCGTCAGTATAGGCCGAGGGATTGCCCACAGCCGTCACGGTTCCGTCAGCTTTGATCCCAACGGTGTGGACCCCACCGGCCGAAATCTGCTTATAGGTGGCACCGGTGTCCAAGTTCAACCCTGTGGTACCCACCTGCTCTGCAATGGTCCCATTGGGAACGTAAGCAACGGCATGGAATGCCCCGGCGGTAATCACCGCATCCTGAGGCAGATCCTTGGAAAACTGATACTGAGTATCTTCATAGCCCGTCACCTTTACTTTACCGTCCGCTTTCACGGCAAAGGAGTGGTACCCACCGGCGGCAATGGAGCGATAGGCAGTCCCCCCGGTCTGGGCCGTAGCGTTCACAGCCCCCGCCACAGGGAGTGCACCCAACAACAGGGTAGCACTTAAGGCAACGGAAAGTCCTTTTTGCAAGACTTTGCCTAGTGTATTATCATAATTCATCAAGAACAAATTCCTCCTTTTTATGCCTTAGGCACGACAACTTGCTCACTGGTGGCGGCATTCAGCTTGAAGTCCACCGCCACAACCCGATAAGTATCGCCAGGCTCATGATTACCAATTGTATATTTAGCCGTATTATTACCAGCTGTAACAAAAGCAATGGCTTTATCGTTCTTTTGAATTTCAAAGCCCATCACACTGTTGGCAGTGGCATCGGTTACCTCCATGGTGAGGGTAGACCCATTCAAGCTTGCCACGGCCTTAGCCCCGCTTCCCATTTCAACCGCAGTAAGCTTGTCAGCACTGTCATTGAGGTACCAGCTATATTCCTTCATCTTGGGATAGTTTTTTCCGTTCATATAGGCCAAGGTCTGGTCCAGATTATAGTGATGCTTGCTGAAAAACTCCACCAGGTTAAGCTGAAGGGCATCACCGGCCAGACACATCAGCCGCTGGGTGTTGTCCTTGGGCAGAGATGCGTCATCCTTCTTCTCCCGGGCCAGCTTATTCAGTTCGGCCAGGAAATTGGTGTTCTTTCCGGTGTAAACACCCTGTGTTTCCCCATAGAGGTACAGCTGCCAAATGGTGCTCAGGTACCACTGGCGAGTTGCAGTTTCAGCCCGGAAATAGGGGTTATACATATTTTTATAAACCAGCTTTTCAAACCACTTATTCTTTTCGGTGGCCCGTACTTCCCCCGCCTCACGCTGGGCAAACAGCCCCAAAAGCTCGTTGGTGCTTTCGGCCCGCTTGATGGTGGCATTGTCAATGTTATGACCAATTTCGTGCATGAGGGTCCAGTTCAGCTTCTGGTTGGGGTTAAACAGCTCGGCAACACGTTCGGCCTTCCAGCCAACATAGCCGCTGCCCGCCAGTGCTCCGGCATCCTCCCTGGACAGGGTCAGCATCCGCACATGATGGCGATTGGTGGGGCCGTCATTATCGTCCCAGCCCATCATCTTGTCCCGGGCATCTATGAGGGTGCGGTAATTTTTCACCACGGTACTCATATTGGCCTCATTCTCAAAAGCAGGGGTAGCCCATGCACTTCTCAGGGGTACGGTGATGGTCATGTCGTCCATCACAAGCTCAAACAGGTCAAAGGCAGTGCGGCTGACCTCGTGGGAAACCTTGGGACGGGTTACGGTTTCCACCTTGTGGTTCTGACACGCATCATTGACTGCAAAGCCGCAAGTGGAACAGGTTTCATAGCTGTAATACTCAAACACAGCATAGGGGGACAGCACATTCTGGCTCATATAGTTCTGCATGCTGGTTTTGATATCGCCAAAATTGGTGCTGGAGGTCATGTTGCTGGTGTAGGTCACCGTATCCCCACTCTGGGTAGCCGTCAGCACGGGGAACTGGCTGGCCCCGATGACCTGGATGGTGATAGGTTGATTGGGGCTATTGCTCCCCTCGGTATATTTAAAGTAAATGGGACCGCCTGCACCGTACTCCACCGTTTCATACCGGGCATTGGAGGACTCAATTATATTCAAGTCGGTAAAAGCAGGGTTAAACTCCATAGGCACACTAGAACCATTGGCCACAGGCTCAAAGCGGACATCGTTTCGGCCCACCTGTAAATCCCCGGTCAGATTTTTATGGTTCAAGCTATGACCGCCGATAGCAGTCATGGCAATCTGAAGGTTTTTCACATCCTCTGCGTTACCACTGATGATGAAATAAACCCGCTCAATCAGCTCAGAGTGATATTCCGGCTTCAAGGTCTGCTGCTTGTTTCGCATTTCCTCAATTTTAGCCACAACATCGGTCAAAGGATCAGCGGCCAGCCCGGTGGACTGAAAATCACTCATCTGATAAAAGGTCTGGGTTCTCTTCTGCTCGGCAGCAGGGCTTTCGGTTGGTTGAATGATAAAGGTATGGCTGTAAGTTCCTGCGGTGGGACGCTCCGCCCCGGTCCAGAGGGCCAAGTACTCCTCAATCACCAGTGCATAGGGAGCATAGGGCCGCTGCTGGGACCAGTGCAGCTCGTGATAGATTTTCAAAAGCCGCTCCAGATCTACCTTGGACACGGTATTCTTAATCTCGGTGAGCAGGCCACTGGTATCCGTATTAAAGACTGCCTTTAACTCATTTAAATACTGCTCGTTGACATCGGTTCTCTTTTCACCATTGCGCAGAATTTCTTCTTTGTCGTAATAGGTTGGTATCATGCTGCTTCCCTTGGCAAAGGCAGCGGGAGCCACGCCCAGGGTAAGGGTACACGCAAGGATCAGGCTAAGGGCTCTGCGTACAAATTTCATTTGCATACTATTCTCCTTTTATTAGTAAGACTTTTGCTTTTTTTGCAAGAACGACCTCTCTCACCCCTTTAAATTCGTGGCCACATGCAAAAAAAGACCACTTCTGCACAAAGACAGAAGCAGTCTATCATCCTGCTTAATTGTGCGGCAACTGGCTGCCATATCCCGAAGGACGTAGGCCCTGTAGCTTTGTGTCGCCGGATTTCTCCGGGTTTACTATTCACTTTATATTCCCATGATACTGGTATGGTTTCATTATACCCAATTTTTTAAAAAAAGGCAAGCAGTATCTTTTTATCTATATAAACTTTAAGG
>CAZHWK010000079.1:0-7285 GCA_964536405.1 uncultured Oscillospiraceae bacterium | reverse complement strand
CCCCGTACTGGACGGCTGGGGTGTGCTGAAAAAAATCCGGGAAGACGGCAAAACCCCCGTTATTATGCTGACCGCCAAGGGGGAAACCATGGACAAGGTCACCGGGCTGGAGTCGGGGGCTGACGACTACATCGTCAAGCCCTTTGAGATGAAGGAGGTTCTGGCCCGTATTCACGCCGTCCTGCGCCGTTTTGGGGAGGACGAGGGTGAGGTCGGGGGCAAACGCCTCAGCTTTGACAAGCTCACCGTGGATTTGGACTCCTATGAGCTGACGGTGGACGGCAAAAAGGTGGATACCCCCCCAAAGGAGCTGGAGCTTCTCTATCACCTGGCCTCGGCCCCCAACCGTGTGTTTACCCGCAACCAGCTTCTGGACGAGGTCTGGGGCTTTGATTATTTTGGCGATTCCCGGACGGTGGATGTCCACGTCAAGCGTCTGCGTGAAAAGCTGGAGGGGGTCAGCGATGCCTGGAGCCTGAAAACCGTCTGGGGGGTCGGCTATAAATTTGAGGTGGTCAGCTCGTGAAGAGCATTTATACCAGACAATTTGCCATGATGGCGGCCGTCATCCTGGTTTCCTTCACCCTGCTGGGTGGTGCCTTTGCGGGTCTGTCCTACCGCTATACCATTACAGAGCGGCAGGAGTCCCTGGCCCGCAACGCCCAAAATATTTCCGACATGACCGGCAGTATGATTACCCAGGGCATGGGCATCCGCAGTGAATACTTCCAGATGTATGTGGCCTCGGTGGCCCGTGCGGCCGATGCCTATGTCATGCTCACCGAAAACACGGGGGAAATCATCTACTGCGCCGGAAGTGAGGCCAACTTTGCCGACCTCACAGGGGAGCATATCCCCACCGGAATTCTCAACACCATCGAGCTTCACCGCAGCTTTGACGACCTGACCAACCTAAACGGCATTTTCCCCGACAAGCGGTATGTCAGTGCCAAGCCCATTTTGGTCAACATGGCCCAGTTCCAGTCGGGCAAGGTGGTGGTGGCTCCCACCCAGGCCGGGGTGGTACTGGTGGCCGCTTCGGCCTCCTCCCTCACCGAGATGTGGCGGGCCTTTGCCACCATCTTCCTCTTTGCCGCCGTGGTGGTCTTTTTCGTGGCCTTTATCGCCAGTTCGGTCACCTCCATCCGTCAAACCCGTCCTCTCAAAGAAATGGCCGAGGCGGCCAAGAAATTTGGTCACGGAGAGTTTGACACCCGGGTGGACCTGGGGGGCCGCCAGGACGAAATCGCCGAGCTGGCCGAAGCCTTTAACAACATGGCCGAGTCCCTGGCCCAGGCCGAGGTAGAGCGCAGCGAGTTCATCGCCAACGTCTCTCACGAGCTGAAAACCCCCATGACCACCATCGCCGGCTTTGCCGACGGTATTTTGGACGGCACCATCCCCCAGGAAAAGCAGCGGGAAGCCCTGCAAACGGTTTCCTCGGAAACACGTCGGCTCTCCCGCCTGGTTCGCCGGATGCTGGATATCTCCCGGCTCCAGGCCGCCGAAAATATCCTTACCCAGGAGCGATTTGATGTCTCCGAGGTTCTTCTTCGGGTGCTGGTCAGCCTGGAGGGCAAAATCAACGAGAAGAATTTGGATGTGGATACCGCCCTCCCCGACGGGCCTGTCCAAGTCTGGGGCGATCCCGACTCCATTACCCAGGTCTGCTATAACCTGCTGGACAATGCCATCAAATTCTCGGCCCCCGGCACCATTTTGGGTCTTGGCATCAGTCTCAAGGGGGGCAAGGCCAACGTCTCCATCCGCAATACCGGAGAAACCATCCCCCCCGAAGAGCTGAAGCTTATCTTTGACCGCTTCCATAAAACCGACCGCTCCCGCAGCGTGGACCGGGACGGGGTTGGCCTTGGCCTGTATATCGTCAAAACCATTCTGGACAGTCATAAGGAAAATATTACCGTCACCAGTGAGGAAGGGGTCACCGAATTCACCTTTACCCTCACCGTAGCCTGAATACTCCCCTTTACCAGAACCTTCCCTATACAAAAAGCAGGACACGACGAAAGTCGTGTCCTGCTTTTTTCTCCTGTCATCAGGCCTTTTTGGCCGTTTGCATATCACGAAACCCAATCCAGACCGTCCATATATAGGCGCAGGTCTTGGGAATCATAAGCATCCCAATCAGGGGATTAACGTCGGCCCACAGCACCACCGGGATATAGAAGGCAAAACTCAATACAATGGTCAGCCACATGAAGCGGAAGGACCAATCCTGATGCTCCTTGGCACTCTTGAAAAACAGTACGATGATGATAAGTCCCATAGCTGCAAATGGGAGGTTGCGGTAAATACCCCAGGCCAGGGGAGGATTGGCACTCAGCCAGGCGTTTTGGGGGAATAGGCACAGAACAATTCTCAAAATGGCCAGGGCATACACCGTAATGGTCAGCCCCTGCTTCCCTTCCACGTCGTATCTTTTGCGCCAAACATAGTACAGGATGATGTAGAATACCGTCATGGTAATGGATGTAATAAATTTCCCGATTCCAAGTGCGGCTGTAAAATTCTCCAGCCCGGTGGTACACAGGGCAACCGCTCTGGGCACCAGGTGAAAGGAATCCCCAAGCCCTAAAACCACCGCCATAATCCCAAACAGGGTGTATTGTCTGTTGCCCTTTGCCCCTTTGATCATCAGCACGCCCAAGGTCACCACCGTGACCAGATACACGGCATCAAATGCCGTTTCCATAATTGCTTGCATCGTATAGACCTCCATATTTCCATTATGAACTTTGTTCAGTTTCGGGCAAAATAATAACATCCTGTTCGGATGAAATTATTTCGGGCATTGTCCCCTTGTTCCAAAGCCCTTTAATAAATGCTTCGCCTTATGATTTCCAGCAGAATATCGCAGGAGTCGGCCTCTTTGACCAGCAGAGTAATCAAATTGTTTCTCACAAAGTCCCAAAATGCTTCTTTGGTAAACTCTTCGGAAAAGGCGTCCGCCCTCACCTGCCGATCCTCATCCAGGATGGATAAGAACCCTCTTTTAATCTGCCCAAAGTATGCCTCCATGCTTTCACGGCCCTTTGTTTTGTCATCGGCCATGATGCTCATGGAGTGAGAGCTGAAAAAGCCCGGAAATTTTTCCGACCCCTTCCGAATGTCGTCAAACAGATCGCCCACGCTCTCCAGAAAATGACCTTTTGCAGAAAAGGTCATCTCCTGCATAATCTCTCTCCAAATGGCTTCAATGGTGGCAATCATAAAGTCGCTTTTGGTGGGAAAATAGTTGTATATGGACCCCACCGAAATTCCGCATTTTTTTGCAACATCACGGATGTTAAGTCCCTGTAATCCAACCTCAGCAACCATGTCCTTTCCCACGCTGAGGATGGCTTCCTTTGATGTGACCACCTTATTCATCTTCCATAAGCCCCCAAACTGAACTATGTTCATTTTAATATAATGCAGCCCTTTTGTCAAGTAAAATTCGGTGTTCCCCCCCGCCCTTATAGGCAAAAATTTCCCTTGCCTGCGAAGATAGCGTTTGAGGGTACTGTGTTCGACGGACTGAAATTAGGCCAATGCGGCCGCATCACATTGCCGGACCGGGGGCATATCCTGGATGGCGGAGCCTATGACGAACGCTTTCGCAAAAAAACCAGAGGAACCTTTTGAAAGGGCATAAGCCGAAGGCATTAAGCTAACGGAAGAACAGGCGAAGGAATACGAAGGCTTGCGGATGTACCGGGGAAGAGTAAAAGAAATCCACCCTTTACCTATAAAGGTAAAGGGTGGATTTTGGTTTGGATCAACACCATACCGCAAATAAAAAAGTTTGGATATGCGTCCAATGTGTCATCAGGTCAAATTAGATGCAAGGGCTATTGATACTGGAGGGAAAATAGTGTGAAGGAAAACCGTCCGCAGGCGATGGCCCACCAAGTGGGTCGTACCCAAAAATAAAAGCCAAAAAAGACTTACATCTTTTTTGGCTTTTATTTTGGTGGAGCGTCCGCAACCAACGATGAACACTCACAAGCCGTATTGTCGGCTTCGATTTCATCTAACAAGCTGCCGTCAATTTCAATCGGCCTATTCCCGCCGTTCAGTATCAGCGTGAATCTATCATCCCAAAGGTAGACCGCCCGGAGAAAGATATTGATAATGCCCTTGCGGTTGTGCTCGTCGTTGACGCTGCCTTTTTTCAGCGCATAGAGAAAAGCCGAGATTTGCGGGGCGGTGAACACAATTTGCCTGTTCATCTCGATAGCGATTTGCGCCTGTAAGTCCTCTTTTTCCTTTTGCCGTTTCTCAATGCGCCCGGTTATCATCTCCACCGATTGGCCGCTCTCCAACGCTTTCCAGAGGTTTTCAATGGCGGTATCGGCCTCCTGCAAGGTGGCTTTCAGTCGCTTGACCGCCGAACTGTCAAAATCAGCGTCACACGCCGCCGCTACGGATTGAGCGATTTTTTCAATGTTGCTGTCGGTGAGCAGCTTGCGGCACTCCAAAATCACCCTATCCTCAACGGCTTGTTTGCTGACCGCCTTTTTCTTGCACTTGTGCCGTTTGTAGTTGTTGCAGGCATAGTAATAATAGCTTTTGCCCGTTTTCCCTGTACCGCCGTAGCCTGTCATCAGTTCTCGGCAATAACCGCAAAACAACTTCGTTGTCAACAGATATTCCAGTTTCCGAGACCGGGCGGGAGCCAACTTGTTACGGCTTAAAATGTGCTGTACCCGCTGAAAAAGTTCATCTTCAATAATGCGCGGCATACCGTCCTGTACTTCGGTGTCCTTGTAAATGTAATACCCAATGTAACGCCTATTCCTCAAAAGTCGGTGGAGGCTGTTCTTGTTGAAGTCCTTACCGATGGAGGTTTTGACTTTGCGGGCAATTAAGTCTTTGGTAATGTCGGCCACTGTTTCGCCGCTGGCGTACCGCTCGAAAATCTCCCGGACGAGTGGAGCGGTTTCCGGGTCAATATGAAAATGCCGTTCTTCGTCCACCAGATAGCCCAAACCGGGATTGCTGCCGTTGCTCAAACACTTTTCAGCGTTGATGTTCATTCCACGGCGTATCTTTTGGGATAACTCGGCGGAGTAGTATTCGGCCATGCTCTCCAAAACGCCCTCAATTAAAATGCCGCTTGCGTCATCGCTGATATTCTCCCTTGCGGAGAGGACGCGCACACCGTTCTTTTTCAGCTTCGCCTTATTGATGGCGCTGTCGTAGCGGTTCCGGGCAAAACGGTCAAGCTGGTACACAAGAACACCCTCAAAGGTGTGTTTGTCACTGTCGGCAATCATGCGTTGAAACTCGGCGCGGCTGTCGGTGGTGCCGCTCTGCGCCCGGTCGATATATTCGCCCACAACGGTATGCCCGTTGTTCTTGGCATATTCGTAACAGGTTTGAAGCTGTCCCTCAATGGATTGCTCTGTCTGGCTGTGGCTGGAATAACGGGCATAGATGACTATGTTCAAGGTTTAACCTCCCCCAATAGATCGAGCAACGTCTTTTTTAATCGGTCATTCATCGGTGATTTGGGGTCAAAGCACATCTCCACAAACTTCGCCATTTCCGGGTCGGTCTGCCCGATTTTAGGCTTGTATTCATATAACTTTCCCTGTGGGTTATCGGTGCGCCCATAGATATAATCCAGCGATACATCAAAGTAATCTGCATACCAGAGCAGCACCTTTGTGGAGGGGGAGGCTTGCCCCGTTTCGTATCGGTTAATGCTGGCCTGTGTCGTGCCGATTATCCCCGCAATCTTCGCTTGGGAAAACTTCACACTTTCCCGTAGCTGGCGCAGTCTTTCCGCAATCACATTCAAAATATGTCCCCTCCTCTTTGTTAATTTCATTATACACTAATTTCGTTTAATTTTCAACACTATAAACGTATTTTATAAAAAGCAAATGGGTGCTGGCAACATTTCGCCAGCACCCATTTTCAAGTTATAGAAGTCCAATCCAACGGAGTAAATACACGCAGTCTTGAAAGCCTTGTTGATAGATAAATGCATCATCGAAAGCAAATGCGTGGTTTTTGGCAGCGTCAAACTTGTTTATCAGCTTGTAATCAATACCTAGTTTTTCCTCAATCAGTTTGTAAAGCGTGTCACACTCCTGCGCTCTGACAGCGTAATCTGCATCTGTTTGCTGATGCTCATATGCAAGGCGGGTGCAGGATAAACCGCAACACTCACGAAAGTTTTGGATAAATGTTTTATATCCGCTTTCCATAGCAACACCCTTTTCTTTTCACAACCGCTTGAAAGCGAGAGCCGCACAGTGTATAATATTTATGCGCTCTGTTCTTTGAACGGTTGTGCATCGTAGGGAGCGGCGACTTACTTGATGGTGGGGCGCCGCTTCCTCATTTTTTGTTGAGGTCGTCCTTTAGCTTCTTAATCCCACGCCTAGCAGCTTCCGCCTTAGGTACTTGTTTTTCTTCGCAATAGGCTTCCAGAATTTCGCTGCTTTCATTGTCCAATCGAATAAACAGCGTTTTATCTTTGGGATTGTCTGTTGGACGCCCCATTTTTGGGCTTCCCAAAAGTTCACCTCCTTTTGATATACAAAAGTATAGCACTTATGTATATCAAAAGTCAAGCCCATAAAGAGAGCCGAAAGAAAATGCTTTCGACTCTCTTTATGGGTGGGGTTTCCAAAGGGGCTTGTCCCCTTTGGCACACGACTTTGCGCAGCAAAGTGTAGTGTGTTATACCCTCCTGCACCGCTGCTGCGAAAATGCTGTTGCCGCCGGAGAGGGCACGAGCGTTTGAGCAGCAGGAAAGCGGACGGGGATTTGTGGGCGAAAAGCCGCAAATTCCCGTTTGCTTTTGGGATGAGCAGGAGGGTATATGAAGTTCTCGTCGTTCGTCCAACGTTTGCAACATCGGGCCTACTTGGCCCGATGTTGGGATGGCAGAGCGAGTGCCAATCGTCAAGGCTGAAATGAACGGCTACGCCGTCCTTGACACGCCCTCCCCCTTTAGCTAACACCAACTGTGTACCCAATTTAAACAAGATCGACTTTTATAATGGTAGTCGCTTCAAGAATATCATCTGTTTCCGAATCTTGGAATATTTTGTAGCATAGATAGCGAAGTAATAGAGATGCTTCTACTTCATTTGAAACCACAAATTCTCCATTTGCATCTAAATTTAGATGGAGCATTGTAGCAATTCTACGCCGCTGCCGTCCATCTTTTATACGTTCAATCCGACTTTGTTTAAGTGTAATAAAAGTTCGAGCTGATTTATAGCTTGTGGCAAAACTGCGAAACTCTTCAGCATTAGAGATTGCT
>CAZHWK010000078.1:1044-7504 GCA_964536405.1 uncultured Oscillospiraceae bacterium | reverse complement strand
GAATGGTGGCTTCCACCTGAAGGGCCGCTGCCGTGGCGATGGGGCCGCCGCAAACATGGATTTGCACGCCCACATCGTAAACCTGAGCCATGTCACAAATCTTCTTGGTTTCGGTAATGCCACCGGTATTGGCCAAATCGGGCTGAATAACATCCAGGGTCCGGTCCTCAAAGAACTGGCGGAAGCCCCAGCGGGTATAGCTGCGCTCACCGGTGGCCAGTGGCAGGGAGCAACGCTCCTTAATATGCTTGAACATCCCAGGATTGCAGGGCATGGTAGGCTCTTCGTAATACATAATTCGGTAAGGCTCCAGCCCCTTGCCCAGAATGGCGGCGGTGTTGGCATCCAGCAGGGAGTGAATTTCCACAATGATATCCAGGTCATCCCCGCCTGCCTCACGGGCGGCCGCAATCCGCTCCAGGGAACGCTTCATATCATGATCCCGGTAGCAACCACGGATTTGGTTGCCCTGGGTGGCAAAGACCTCTGGCATAGGCCGCTCCTCCAGAGGAGCGAACACAGGGTCAATCTTCACCGAGTCATAGCCCTCGGCCATGGCATCCTTTACAACCTTATAATAGTCTTCCGGATCGTACAGCAGGGTGAGGGCATCGTTTTTCTCAATCAAGGTGCGCCAGCCAAACTGAAGCTGGGAGGCATAGGCCCGCAGTTTGTCATTGGTCTTGCCGCCCAACAGCTTATAAACAGGCACGTTGAGGGCCTTCCCCTTGATGTCCCAGCAGGCGGTGTCAATGGCCGCCATAGCCGACGTAATAACCACTCCGCCGCCCATGCCCCAGAAGGTGTGACGGTGCAGATGCTCCCAAATCTTCTCGCTGTCAAAGGGGTTCATGCCGATAATCAGCTTGGCAAAATCCTGGCACTGACCAAAAGCGGCCTCGGAACAGTTGCCGTAGGCCAGACCGGCCTCACCAAATCCGCTGATGCCCTCGTCTGTGTTCATCTTGATGGTGACGAACCCGCCCAGGGCGCCATCGCCCAGATAGCATTCTACACTTGTGATTTTCATTTCTTTTGCTCCTTTCAAATTTGGTTTGCAGGTGAGGATGTATCGATTATTCTTCCGCCCAAACTGAGGTATGAATTTCGATGTTGCCCCTCTTGGCCCGCCACACACCGATGGCAGCCATGACAAGCAGTGCCACCACGTTGGCCGCCGCCAGCGCAGGTGTCATAGACAGGCAGGACTTCCAGAACACCACAATGAAGCCGGCCAGGGAAAGAATACAAATGGCGTAATACAACCCATCCGACACATGGAACCGGGACTTCTTCCAGGCTTCGGGATATTTTTTGGGCAGCTTAATGAGGGCGGCGAAGTTCAAGAAGGCAAAGAAGGAGGTAAAAAGCTGCACCATATTGGTAATCACGGTAATGGACAGTCCAAACACAATGGGAATCATGCCCAGAATGTACATGAAGGTCAAAATCCACACTCGGGCACCCTTGGTATTTTGCTTACCAAAGCTCTTGGGCAGCCAGCCATCGTCACAGGATTGGCCGATGGTAATGGCATTATAGGCAAAGCTGGAATTCAGGGTAGACAACAGAGCCATAATGGGGCCGCCGATAATGAAGAAGTAGAACAGCCAGGGGGGGAAGATACGCTGGGCGGCAAAGACCAGAGTGGTGGAAGCACCATACTCCTCCACACTCATCACGCCTACGCCGGCCATGGCCACACCCACATACAGCACCATAAGCGTAGGTACCGCCATCAGCAGCACCACGGGAATATCCTTTCGGGCATTTTTTGCATCCCGGCCATAGGCAGTGGTCATGTAATAGCCCTGGCAGGAGTAGACAAACAAAAGTACAGCGCCGGTAAACCCGCCGGAAATCTGCCCCTTGTCAAAGGTAATGCCCCAGCCGTTTATCAGGAAATGGGGGTCAGCAAAGTCAAAGATGGGCAGTTTCATTTTAAAGATACCCACAGCGGCGAAGAGGATCAGGGCCGCAATAAGCAGCCAGGTCATCAGCTTCTGGGCCTTGGCCATCATGTCCACACCCATCAGGTTAACAACAAAGAAAAAGGTCAGCAGGCTGCCACCCACAATGATTTTAGGAACAGGGCCGCCCAGTGCCGGAATAATATCGCCCAAATAGGCGGCAGCCGACGCACCAAACAGGGACAGGGACAGACACTGGGTCAAATAGGCGAAGGCAAAGATACCCGATGTGGTTGGCCCCGCCAAATCGCACAGCATGGAATAGTTGCCGCCTCCCAGGCGTAGAGTGGAGGATACAAAGACAAAAGGCAAAATCATGACAAAGCCCATGAGAATGGCCACCAAATAGGCCAGCCAGGCCGAGTAGCCTGTCATTTTAATGGCGGGGACAATGAGGGTAATAACACCAGCGCCGATAACCTGACCGATGGCCAGGGCATACAGCTCGGTTCTGCCCAAAATACCGGGTTTCGGTGCAGGTTCTTTGATTACTTGAATTGCCACAGCAAAAACCTCCTTGTTTCTCTTCTTTTCCACTTACTTGTCATGCACCGTTCATCCGGCCGCCAAGTACGGTGCCTTTCCCCTTTTTACTCCACCACCTTATACAGCAGGGCCTTGTCGATGGCCTCCTGCAAAAATTCGTTGCCAATACCGGGCAGGTCAGGAACGGTAAAGAAGCCTTTCTCCGGCTGGAGGTTATACTTGGTCAGCCCCAGGCATGTGTCCATCCGATTACAGGTATGATGCTCATGAATGACAAAATTGGGAATGGCGCACTCCACATGCAGGGCCGCATTGGTGGCCAGAGGGCTGCCCGCCACATGAACCTGTATTCCCGCATCAAAGGCATGGGCCATGTCACAAATCTTCTTTACCTCGCTGATGCCGCCGCAGTTTCCAATATCCGGCTGGGCCAACTGAAGCAGGTTTTTCTTAAAATACTCGGCATACTGCCAGCGGGAAAAAAGCCGCTCTCCATTTGCAATGGGTACGCTGGTGTACTTGGCGATATACTCCACCGTCTGGGTGGTGGGGGTATTGGGTTCCTCAAAGGCCAGGATATGATATTTTTCCGCCAGCTTGGCAAGCTGAACCGCCCCCAACGCATCCGGATACGAGTGGTTTTCCATGATAATATCCACTCCATCCCCGGCTGCCTCACGAGCAGCCTTCATCCTTACCTCCACCATGTTCAGCTGTGCAGGGGTCAAAAAGCCGGTGGTGTCCAGGAAAGACAGGGGTTTGCCTTCTTCATCCCGGTCAAAAAAGTCAATCTTTACCGCATCATAGCCCTCGGCCACGGCCAGCTTGACGTTGTGGGCATAGTCCTCTGGTTTGACCGCCCAAAGATGCTCGCTGACCCCAACCTGTCCCCAGCCAAACTGAAGCTGGCTGGCATAGGTGCGCAGCTTATCCCGAACCTTGCCCCCCAGCAGCTGATAAACCGGAACATCAAAGTATTTTCCCTTAATATCCCACAGGGCTACATCGATGGCGGCAATGCCGGAGAAAATCACCGGGCCTCCATTCTGGCCCCAGAAGGTCTTTTTGTACATGGTTTCCCAAATCAATTCGGTCCGCAGGGGGTCCATACCGATAATCAGTTCGGCCAGGTCGCACACCATGCCAAAAGCGGCACTCCCCCCAACGCCATAGGCCATGCCCGCCTCACCGTCGCCCCGGATGCCGGCATCGGTGTGAATACGGCAGCCAATGGGGCTGTTCTGTTTGCTATTTGCCGTAGGAAGACGGAACACTTCCACTTTGGTGATCTTCACTGCTTTCCCTTCCCTTCTATTTTTAAGTGTTAATCCATTCAGTTGTTCGCTATGTCGATATTATATAAGCGACACTGCCCAAAGTCAATCTAATTTTTTGCGAATTGACCAAATCGTCCTTCTGACTAAACTCCGGCTTCCAAAATTGTTTCATTCGTCAGACATAAAAAAACATGGACCAGCCAATGCTGGTCCATGTTTCTGGTTTTTTTCAATTAAAGCACTTCCGACTTGTCCTTAATAAATTGGGTCAGCCAAGCACCCGTTTCGGGGTGGTCCAGGGCAAAGTCGATGGTGGCCTCCAAGAAGCCCCGGAGGTTGCCCGTGTCATAACGGCGGCCCTCAAAGTCCACCGCCATCATGCTCCGGCGGTGGCAAAGCTCCCGCAGACCGTCGGTAAGCTGGATTTCCCCGCCGTAGCCCGGCTTCACATTCTCCAGAATGTCAAAAATCTCGGGGGTGAGGACATACCGGCCCAAAATGGCATAGTCGGACAGCCGCTCGGCCTTGGTGGGCTTCTCATTCATATCGGCCACGGCGTAGACCCGGTCCTTCTTGGGGAAAATTTTCACCGAAGAATACTTGCTGATGGCTTCGGGGGACACTTTTTGGATGCCCACCACGGGGGCGTTATACTCCTCGGCGGCCTTGATCAGCTGGCCCATGACCGGCTCTTTGGCCCGCATAATATCATCCCCCAGCAGGACGGCGAAAGGCTCGTCCCCCACAAAGCGGCGGGCCCGGCCGATGGCGTGGCCCAAGCCCTTTGTTTCCTTCTGGCGGACATAGAAGATGTTGGCCAGGTCGGCGGCCCGGCGAACCTCGGTCAGCTCCTTCTCCTTGCCCGCCTGGTCCAGCCGCTCCTCCAGCTCGGGATAGTAGTCAAAATAGTCATCCATGGCACTCTTGGCACGGTTGGTGACAATGAGAATGTCCTCAATGCCCGAGGCCACCGCCTCCTCAATGATATACTGAATGACCGGCTTGTCCACCATGGGGAGCATTTCCTTGGGCACTGTTTTGGTGGCGGGAAGCATCCGGGTCCCCAGGCCGGCGGCGGGGATAATGGCTTTACGGACCTTCATGGGAAGAGACCTCCTTTTTGTGTTAAGAAAGACGTTCCGGGGCCATCAGCCCCTTAAAGTAAGCATTTTTAGGCAAAATTTGAAGCAACAGCCCGCCCAGCAGGTAGCAGGCCGCCAGTTCACCCAGGGCTACGCCCGGCCCGGCCAGGCCAAACATGGGCCAGAAATTGGGGCCAAATCCAGCCTCATACCAGGCAATCATACCCCCGATGATAATCCCGTTGCAAAGCACGGGGGGCAGGGGGGCCAGCCATTTATTCGGCATTTTCATGGTGAGGAAGGCGGCAAGGCCGGTGGCAAAGGTGCCGCATACCACGTCCACCATGCCGTAGGGGGAAAGCAGGTTGGCCACCAGACAACCGATCAGCAAACCGGGGGCCGTGGCGGGGAACAGGAAGGGCAGAACGGTAAAGGCCTCGGCCACCCGAAGCTGGGTGAAACCGAAGGATGGCCCGGGCAGGGCCATGGTAAGGGCGGCGTAGGCGGCGGCCACGACGGCGGCCAGGGTCAGGTCTTTGGTCGTAAACTTTCTCATTGGGTCGGATACCTCCATTTTGGTGTTTAGAGAACGGCGGAATACTCCGCCGAACGAACACGGCAAGGCCGTGCTTGGCCCGGGTTTGGAAACCAGGCAAGAGGTATTGTACCACATCGTGAGAAAAAAAGAAAGAAGGGGCGGATAATATCCGCCCCTTCTTTCAAAACAGATTACCCCTTGGGTGCTTCAAACACGGGGGTAACGGTATAGTCCGCCTGGCGCAGCAGCTCCACCACGCCGGTTTGCCCCACCGTGTGGGCGGCCCCACGGCAAAGGTAGCTGTGTGAGTACCCTCCTGGGTCAGGAAGGTTTTGCACCAGTCGGCCATACCGGGGTCCCGCTTGCCAAGCAAGGCTTCATTCAGTTCCCGCTCGGCGGGAGCCTCAATGGGGGCATCCTTATCCAGCACAGTGGTCAGTCCAGCAATATCCCCCGCTTGCCAGGGGCGGAACAAGGCCTCCTGGTCCTCGGTCCCCCCACCACGCAGCAGGGTCAGCTTCCTGGTCGTCACTTACCGGATCACCGCCATCTTTTCGGCAGTGACGGTCTGCTCCAAAAGGGTCACGTCCTCCATTTGCAGCATCTCCAGGGCCTCTGCCTCCACCAGACCGTTCCATCCCCAGGGGGCTGCGGCCAGAGCCGAGTTGGAAATCCCCATGCAGAGGGCAAGAGCAGTCAGCAGGGTTACAAATCGTTTCATAGGGGGCATGCTCCCTTTTCAATGTCTTTTTATTTTATCTCCTCCCCTTTGTGTCAATTGCTCCTGCGGACCAGTTGCAGAACCATCACGGTCCGGTCATCGGGGGAGGATGCCTGGGTGGCCCCCTGCTCCAGCAGAGTGCGGGCCAGCTCCTTGGGGGAAACCCCGTCAAACCCGGCAAGCACATCCTTTAGCCACTGGTCCTCTTCCCCGTCGGTGA
Source organism: uncultured Oscillospiraceae bacterium (assembly GCA_964536405.1). Taxonomy (GTDB): domain Bacteria; phylum Bacillota; class Clostridia; order Oscillospirales; family Oscillospiraceae; genus JAHHSE01. The sequence continues at coordinate 1,210 of CAZHWK010000078.1, read as the reverse complement.
CCCCGTCGGTGACCATCACGGCGCAGTCCCCCGGTTCCAGGTGGAAGGGGGTGGCGTCCGGCTCTACCCGGTCCCCCGCCGCCATGCCCGCAGGAAGGGCCGCCCCGGTGACCCGAAGGACGGTATCCCCCTTTGGAATATAGGTGGGGGCGGCCCCGGATTGATA
>CAZHWK010000078.1:0-1034 GCA_964536405.1 uncultured Oscillospiraceae bacterium | reverse complement strand
CCGTAGTTAGAGACCACACCTTCCCCGGTGAACAAATCCAGGCGGCACAGGTCCACCGTGGTAAAGCCCCCTTCGGCTTCGGCCCGAAGGGCCAGGGCCGAGTTTAAGGTCTTTAAGGCCGCTTGGGCATTGACCCCTGCACGAAGGAATTTTTCCAACAGGCGGATGGCCAGTTCGCTTTCCCGCCCGGCCTCGGCCCCGCTGCCCATCCCGTCGCAAAGCAGGAGGTACAGCACCCCATCCTCCCCCTTGAGCCAGGCCCCCGCATCCCCACTGACGGTTTCCCCGTCCCGCTTTTTAGCCGCCACCCCGGCGGTGACCGCTAAAGGCTCGGCCTCGGTGAAGATGAGTCTGGTTTTCCCCTTCTCCTGTTTCTGGACCGGAGGACGCAGTGCCACGTCCAGCAGGGCAGACAGGTTCTTGCGCCCCTCCTCCCCCAGCAGGGGGGCGGGGTCCCGCATGAGAACCTCAGCCCGCAAGTGGCCCCGCTCGTCACAGAAAACCGTCCCCTCCCCTTCCATCTCCCGGGAAACTAAGTACTGGCGCAGCCGCCGCTCCCGCACGGGTTCGGGGCAAAGCTCTCTGGAAAGCTCCAGGGCGGCATCCTCCAGCACCTGGGATAGCTGACCGTACTGGCGGCAGACGGCCGCCCTACTCTCCCGCAGGCGGGCCTGATACCGCCGCCGGTACAGAAGGCCGGACAGCTCTTCATTCATGCTCTCCAACAGCTGGGGCATATGGATGCACCGGGATGTAAACCACCCGGGAAAGTCCCCAGCCTGTCCCTTCCCCCGCTCCATCATACCGGCAAGGCCGTCGTTCAGGGCCCCCACGGTGGCCTCATAATTGCGCTGCCAGCAGGAGTCCCGCAGGGCACACCGGACACAGACCTTGTCCGAGGCCCGGCGGTAAATGACGGACGGGTCCTCCCCCCCGCCCCCCCGCTCGGGGGTGAAGGAGTCCTTCAAGTTATCGTACACCGTCCGGAATGCCTCGGCGGTTTTTTCCAGGTGTTCCTTCACATACTCCTTTTT
>CAZHWK010000077.1:0-7632 GCA_964536405.1 uncultured Oscillospiraceae bacterium | reverse complement strand
AAAAGACCGAGCGGGCCGCTCTCATCCGCCAGCAGGTGGAGCGGTACATTGCCGAGGAGCTGGGGGGCCTGGAGCATCAGACCCCACGGTTTCAATACCTCTTCCGGCGGCTCCTGAAAACCGTGGCCGCCGTGGTGGAAAACGCCTGTGCCGAGCTGGCCGCCGGGGAATTTACCCCGGTGTCCTTTGAACTTGGGTTTGGGGAGAAGGGGGACCTGCCCCCGGTGAGCTTCCGGGCCGGGGAGGTCACGGTGAGCCTGTCCGGCTTTGTGGACCGGGTGGACGGTTGGGAGAAGGACGGCAAGCTCTACCTGCGGGTGGTGGACTATAAAACCGGGCGGAAGAGCTTTGACTGGAGCGACATTTGGAATGGCCTTGGCCTGCAAATGCTGGTCTACCTAAACGCTCTGGAGCGGGAGGGCAAGGGCCTGTACGGCAGGGAGATTGTCCCCGCCGGGGTGCTCTATCTCCCGGCCCGGGATGCGGTTATCCAAGGCCCGTCCACCATGAGCCAGTCGGCCATTCAGGCCGAGATGGATAAGGCCCTGCGCCGAAAGGGGGTCATTTTGGAGGACCCCGCTGTGGTGGAGGCCATGGAAACCCCCGCCGAGGGGGGCCATTACCGCTATTTACCCCTGAAGGTGTCGGCCAAAACCGGGGCCATCAGCGGGGATGCCCTGGTCAGTGCCCAGAAGCTGGGCAAGCTGGCCGGGCATGTGGACAAGGTGCTTTCCCAGTTGGCCCAAGAGGTGGCCCAGGGGGTCATCACCGCCGACCCCTTCTGGCGGGGGGCACAGAAAAACGCCTGTCTGTACTGCGAATATGCCGCTGCCTGCCAGTTCCGGGAGGGGAAGGGCGGGGACTGCCGCAGGCCCATGAAAGCCATGAAACAGGCCGAGTTTTGGGCGGCCTTAGAGGGAAAGGAGGGGGAGAAAGATGGCCTTCCCATTGACTGAAGAGCAACGTGCCGTGGTGGAAAATCGGGGGGGTGAGCTTTTGGTGTCGGCCGCCGCCGGGTCGGGAAAAACCAGGGTGCTGGTGGAGCGGCTTTTGGACCGGGTGTGCCGGGAGGGGCTGGACATTGACCGCTTTTTGGTCATCACCTTCACCCGTGCCGCCGCCGCCGAGCTGAAAGGGCGGGTGGCCGCCGAGATTGCGGGGCGGCTGAGCGAGAACCCCTCGGACGGTTGGCTTCGCCGCCAGTCGGCCCTGGTTTACAAGGCCCCCATCTCCACCATCCACGCCCTGTGCGGCGACCTGCTGCGGGAGTTTGGCCATCTTATTGAGTTAGACCCCGACTTTCGGCTCATGGACGAGGGGGAAACCAGCCTGCTTCGGGCCAGAGTGCTGGAGGATTTGGTGGAGGAGCGGTACGAGGGCATCGGGGAAAACCCCGCCTTTGCCGCCCTGGTGGACACCCTGTCGGCCGGGCGGGACGATGGACGGCTGATGGAAATTACCTCTGCCCTCCACCTGAAATTGCAGGCCCACCCCGACCCCATGGGCTGGATGGAGGGTATGAAATGCTGGTACGCTGTGGAGGGCCTGAAGGGGCCGGAGGACACCCCCTGGGGCCGCCTTTTGCTGGAGGATATGGTCAAAAAGGCCGAGCATTGGGCGGCCGCCCTGCGGGAGGCCGCCCCCCTCTGTGAGATTGACCAGGGACTTTTGAACAACTACCAGCCCTCCCTTTTAGACGCAGCCGCCCTCTTTGACCGGGTGGCTGCCGCCGCCCGGCAGGGGTGGGATGCCGTGGGGGAGCTGGGGGAACTTGCCTTCCTCCCGGCGGGGCGCAAAAAAATGGACGGCACCCTCCCCGAGGTGGAGCAGGTCAAAAGCCTGCGGGCCGAGGGGCGGGAGGCCCTAAGCGACCTGCTGGACACCTGTGCCCAGCCGGGGGGTGAGGTGCTGGCCGATTTGGAGGGTATCCGCCCGGCGGTGGAAGCCCTGTTCGACCTGGTGGGGGACTTTGACAAGGCCCTCACCGCTGAGAAGCGGCGGCGGGGCTTTTTAGATTTTAACGATTTGGAGTATCTGACCGTGGCTCTGCTTCAAAACGAAACGGTGGCCCAAACCCTGTCGGCCCGGTACGCCGAGGTCATGGTGGACGAGTATCAGGACACAAACCAGGTGCAAAATGCCATCTTCAAGGCCATCACCGCCGGGGGAAAAACCCTCTTTCAGGTGGGGGACGTGAAGCAGTCCATCTACCGGTTCCGTTTGGCCGACCCCACCATCTTTTTGAAAAAATATGCTGACTTCCCCATGGAGGCCGGGGAGGGGGAGCCACGGCTTGCCCTGCTCACCCGAAATTTCCGCTCCCGCCATCAGGTGCTGGGGGCGGTGAACGACCTCTTCCGGGCCGTCATGTCCCCCGCCCTGGGGGAACTTGCTTACAGCGACGACCAGGCCCTCTATCCTGGGGCCAAGTTCCCCCTGTCCGAGGATGGATGCTGGAACACCGAGCTGGATGTTCTGCTCACCGGGGAGGAGGAAGAAGGGGAGGAAAAGACCCCCCGTGACCTGGCCGAGGCCCGGTTCGTGGCCCGGCGGCTTCGGGAACTGATGGACACCGGATTCCGGGTCAGCGAGGGGGAGGGCCTGCGCCCGGTGCGGCCGGGGGACATGGCGGTTTTGCTCCGCTCCCCCGGGGCGGTGACCCACCATTATGCCCGGGCCTTTCGGGAAGTGGGCCTGCCCTGGCAGGCCGAGGGCAGCGGGGACATGATGGAGGCGGTGGAGGTTCAGGTGGCTCTGGCCCTCCTGCAAATTGCTGACAACCCCCGGCAGGATGTGCCCCTCATCGCCGCTCTGCGAAGCCCCGTGTGGGCCATGAGTGCCGACCGGCTGGCCCAGCTTCGGGCCGGATGTCCCAAGGGGGACTTTTGCGATGCCCTGCTGGCAGGCAGGGAGCGTGGGGAGGAGGACTGCGTCCGCTTTTTGGAGGAGTTGGAGCGACTGCGGCTGGAAAGTGCCGACCTGCCCGCCCACGAATTTTTGTGGCAGCTGTATGGGCAGACCAACCTCCTGGGCCTTTTCTCTGCCATGGATGGGGGTGCCGACCGGCGGGCCAACCTCCTTTTGCTTTATGAGTATGCCAGAGCCTTTGAAGGGGCGGGGCACAAGGGGCTCTACCGCTTTTTGACCTATCTGCGCCGCTTGCATGAAAGCGGCCAGTCCCTGGCTGGCCCCACTTCTGCCCGGGGAGAGAGTGCGGTCACCCTCCTGTCCATTCACCGCTCCAAGGGGCTTGAGTTCCCGGTGGTGGTGGTGGCCGGACTGAACCGCCGGTTCAACCGGGCCGATTTGCAGGCCCCTTTGCTCTTTCACCCCGACCTGGGGGTGGGGCCAAAGCGGCTGGATGTGGCCCGAAGCCTGGAATATCCCACCCTGGCCCGCACCGCCATCGCCCGGCGGCTGGACAAGGAGATGATGGCCGAGGAACTGCGGCTTTTGTATGTGGCCATGACCCGGGCCAGGGAAAAGCTGATTTTGACCTGTGCCCTCACCGGGGGGGAGAAGCAGCTTCAGGCCTTGGCCCCCTGGTGTACCCACCCGGTGGCCCCCCAGAGGTTGGAGGACTGCCAGACCGTGGGCCAGTGGGTCCTTCTGGCCGCCATGGCCCGGCCTGACGGAGAAGCCCTTCGGAAGGTGGGCGGGGTGCTGATCCCCCCCAGGGCCGATGTGGAAAGCCGCTGGGACATTCGCCTGCTCACCCCCACCGGGGAGGGACGCTGGGCAGCCTCCTCGGAGGGAGGGGAAGGGAAGGGCCTGCCCCCCGGCCTGGCCCGGGATTACGGCTGGACCTATCCCCACCTGGGGGCGGTGGACGCCCCCTCCAAGCTGACCGCCACCCAGCTCAAGGGCCGGGACTTGGATGGGGAGTTGGAGGAGCAGGCCCCCAAAGTTCCCCGGCCCCAGACCTTCCGCCGTCCCCGGTTTTTGCAGGAGGATAAGGGTCTGACCCCCGCCGAGCGGGGGACGGCCCTCCATCTGGCCATGCAGTTTTTTGACTTTGAGAAATCAGCCGATTTGGCCATGGTGGAGGGGGAACTGGACCGGCTGGAAGCCCTGCAATTTCTCACGCCGGAACAGCGGAGGGCCGTGCCGGGGGAGAAGCTTTTGGCCTTCTTCCAATCAGAGCTGGGGCGGGAACTGCTCTCAGCCCCTCGGCTGGAACGGGAATTTAAATTCTCCCTGTTGGAGGAGGCCGCCCGGTATATCCCCGGCGTGGGAGAGGGGGAGCAGGTGCTTTTCCAGGGTGTCATTGACTGCTGGTTTGAGGATGAGCAGGGCCGGGTCACCGTCCTGGACTTTAAGACCGACCGCAGTCCCAATCCCGCCCTCTACGCCCCCCAGGTAGGGGCCTACGCCCAGGCCTTGGAGCGAATGACAGGCAAAGCCGTGAGGCGGCGAATGCTCTATTTCTTTGCCGACGGCTCGGCCCATTCGGTGTAAAAGGAACTCTTGACATACCTCGCAACTCTAGGTATACTATGCCTAGAGTTGCGAGGTATTTTTTGGAAGGAGGGAAGGTATGACAAGGGAAGAGTTCTGCACCCGCCTGCGCCGCAGTATTCCAAGAGCATCGGATAACGAGTGGCGGGCCATTCGGGACGAGCTGATGGACCATGCCCAGGACCACACCCTGGCCCTGGAGGAGCAGGGTCACGCCCCGGAGGAGGCCGAGGAGCGGGCCTTCAACGCTCTGGGGGAGCCGGAGGAAATCGGCAGGGCCCTCAACCGCCAGCTTTCCATCTTCTGGCAGATGGTCAGATGGGCGGCCATCCTGGTCATAGTTCTTTTGTGCTGGAAAATTCTCAGCATGGGCTATCTGTATGGCTGGCTCCATTACAAGGAAAACCACATGGCCCGGCATGAGCCGGTCAATTGGCTCAGCGGGGGGGTAGAGAACAAGGTGAGCACCTATGACCAGGGTCAGTGGGTGGATCTGCGAACCCAAATTCCCGGCAACGATGAGATGTATGTCTATTGGGTGGGCATGGATGCCCAGAAGGGCCTGGCCGGGGTGGATGTGAGCCTGTACGACCAAAACCCCCTTGGATGGGTGGGGAGCAATCCGGCGGACTGGCTTCGTCTTTATAACCAGCGGGGTCAGAGCGTCCCTGCCGGGGACAGCTTTCGGGACGCAGCCAGCGGCTATTGCCGCTTTGTGGGCCTCCCGGTGGAGCCCACCGATACCCATGTGACCCTGTGCTATGAACGGTACGGAAAAAGGGTGGAGCTGGAAGTGCCCCTGCCCTGGGAGGTGAGCCCATGAAAAAGATGAGCAAAAGGCCCCGCACCCGCAGGCAAAAGGCCCTGATGACGGCGGCGGCCATCCTGCCCCTGTTGCTGTTGTGGGGGCTGCTCAACCGGTATGGCCTCACCCTTGACAGTGCCATCCGGGGCAGTGAGGACATAGAGGGAATTGACCGCACCCGGCTTGTGCGGGAGCTGGGGTCCCAATGGTCGGGGGAGAGCAAGGGAACCTTTACACTCAGTGCGGGGGACGGGGTCCTCCTGCTCAGCCGGGCGGAATTTTCCCTGACCCGTGGTTGGCAGGACAGAGGAAGTACCGTCCTGGACTGCTCCACCGGGGAGCCGGTGAAGGCGGGCCTTTGGGGCATCGCCCCCGGCAGGGAGGAAGAAGGAAACCTGTGGGCCTATGGCCGTGTGGACGATGCCAGGGTGGAACGGCTGACCATTTCAGCCCGGGATGAGAAAGGCGGGATACCCGAGGGCGGGGAGTTTATTTTGGAGCGAAAAGATTTTTTTGCCTGGCCGGAGTATGCCTGCTTTACCGCCAGCATCCCCTGGAGCGGACAGTGGATGGAGGCCCCGCCCCAGTATTGGCTGACGGCCTATGACGCCGCCGGGGCGATTGTGTACGAAAACCTTGTAGCGGCCTGTGAGTATAGCTACATCAATTAGAAAGGAGCAAAACCATGAAAAAAAAGACCATGGACCATACCCAGCTATTGGTGCTGGCCCTGTTGGCCGGGGAGGATATGTACGGCTATCAGATTATCACCGAGCTGGCCCGCCGCAGCGAGGATGTGTTTGCCATGAAGGAGGGCACCCTCTACCCGGTTCTCCACAGCCTGTGGAAAGATGGGATGGTGGAGGCCTATGAGCGGCAGGCCCCCACCGGACGAACCCGGAAGTATTACCACCTGACCAAGCGGGGACGGGAGGAGCTGCGGGTGGAGAGCGAGGAGTGGAACCGCTATGCCGGAGGGGTACGGGCCGTCCTCTCCTGCGTGCCAGCCATGGGGTGAGGGCCATGACGGGAGAGGAATTCTGCGCCTGCCTGCGGGCAAACCTGCCAAGGGCCACCGACAAGGAGTGGCAGGCCATTCGGCGGGAGGTCACCGACCACATGGAGGACCACGCCGCCCTGCTGGCCGAGGGGGGCTTTCCCTTGGAGGAGGCCCAGAGCAGGGCGGTGGAGAGCATGGGTGCCCCCGAGGAGATGGGCAGGGCCTTAAATGCCCAGCTTTCCACGGTTTGGCTGGTGGTGTCCCGGGTGAGCATGGTGTGTATTGTCCTGCTGTGCTGGGCACTGCTGACCAGCCTGCCCACCGGGCGGGTGGGGGACAGTTTAGAGGCCCGCTGGGCCCCCGAACGGTCCGGAAATGGCCTGAAGCCCCATGAGGGGTATGTGAGCCAGCCGGTGGATGTGCGGATGGAGGTCAAGTCGGACATTCTGCGGGTCTATCGGGTGGGGGTCAATCCCGATACTCTCAAGGCCGAGGTGGCCCTGTGCGTGTACGACCAAAGCCCCTTGGGCTATGTTGACCATGGTATGACCGATGCCCTTCAGGCCCAGGCCCCCGATGGCACCTGGGCACGGTTTGGGGGAGGAGCAGGCGGCAATGCAGGTGCTTGGTATGCACAGATGTCCAACATACCGGTGGAGCAGGGGCAGGAGGTTCTGCGCCTGCGGTATGACCGCTATGGGGAGAACTTTACCCTGGAAATTCCCCTGATTTGGGAGGAGGTGGCCCCATGAAAGGACGGAAAAAGCCAAGAACCCGCCGTCAAACGGCCCTATGGCGGCTGGGGGCAGCCCTGGTGCTTTTGGTGCTGGTGTTCCTGCTGGGAGGTGGCGGGCTGGCCCCCCGGCGGGCTCTGCTGCAAACGGCTGACTTTATGGGAGCGGGTGAGGTGGAACCCCTTTTGAAGGTGGGCCCCCTGCCCGTGGGCAAAGGGATGCGCCAAGTCTATCTCAGTGCCAACGAGGATGTGACCATGCTCTCCGAGGCTGGTTTGTCCCTTTCACGGGGGTGGCAGGGCGGGGCGGGCAATGTGCTGGACTGCTCCAAGCCCGCCTCGGTTCATGTGGGGCAGTGGACGGTTTCGCAAAGGGAAAATGCCCAGGGGTACGGCTACTTTTTCGGCCGCATTGACGACCCGGACGTGCAGGAAATCGCCTTTGAGTATGGTGTGGAGGATGGCGAAGGGGGGATGAAGACGGTATATATCTTTGACATCGATCCCCAGGTTTCCCGGCGGGAGGAATGGGTACGCTGGCAGGGGCACGACTACTTTGTAATTCCATACCGATATGACCAGCAGTTTGTGCAGGAAAACCCGGGAAATTTCTTTTTGGCCGTCAATGGTACCGCC
>CAZHWK010000076.1:0-7651 GCA_964536405.1 uncultured Oscillospiraceae bacterium | reverse complement strand
CCATTGGGGGGCTGATTTTCCTGCCCCTGGGGGTCATTGGGGAGTATATCGGCAAAATTTATCTGGAAACGAAGGGCCGTCCCCGCTTCATCATTCGGGAGGTGCTGGACGATGGCCAAGCTGATTGACGCGTCCATCCCGAAATTCCTGCTGGTGGGGGTTGGGAATACCCTGCTGTCCATGGTCCTCATGTTCGCCCTGGAGGGGCTGGGCTACTGGCCCAGCACGGCCATCGCCTATGTGGCCGGAGCGGTATTGAGCTTCTTTCTCAACCGGAGCTTTACCTTCAAAAGTGAAGAAGCCTTCGGGAAATCGGCCTTCAAATTTGCTCTCAACGTGGCTGTGTGCTATGGGCTGGCCTATGGCATTGCCCAGCCCTCGGGCGGGCTGATTTTGGGCCAACTGCCCCTCTCGGCCCTCTGGCAGGAGCGGCTGACCAAGATTGGGGGCATGGGCCTGTATACCGTCCTCAATTACTTTGGACAGAGGTTTTTTGCATTTCAAAAGGGCGGTTTACCAAAAAAGTAAGGGCCTTGGGTTCATGTCTTGAAAGCGGAACGGAATAGGGATGAAAAAAGTGCCTGGAACACTTTGTTCCAGGCTCTTTTGGATGGATTTGTGCTACACCGCAGGTTTTTCCAGCTGGCCTTCCGAAGCGGCGACCACCACGGTACAGGCAATGTCGCCGGTGATGTTGACGGTGGTGCGGGCCATGTCAAGAATGCGGTCAATGCCAAGCACCATGCCCATGGCCTGCCCCTCGGCAGGCAGACCGACCGAAGCCAGCACCATGGTCAGCATGACGGCCCCGGCCCCAGGTACTCCGGCGGTGCCGATGGAAGCCAGGGTGCAGGTGAGAATAATCATCAGCTGCTGGCTGAGGGTGAGGTTCACGCCGTAAGCATTGGCGATGAAGAGGGCACAAACCCCCTGGTAAATGGCGGTGCCATCCATGTTGATGGTGGCGCCCAAAGGCAGGATAAAGGAGCGCACAGGCTGAGGAACGCCCATGCGGCCAGCGGCCTCCATGGAGAAGGGGATGGTAGCCGCCGAGGAGGCCGAGGAGAAGGCGAAAATCATGGCAGGAGCCGCTTCCTTAAAGAAGCGGAGGGGGCTGATGCGGGCAATGCCACCCACGGCGGCCGAATAGACAACCACCATATGGAAGAGGCAGGCACCATACACCGTGAGAATGACCCCCAGCATGGGGAGCAGGCTCTTTGGACCGTTTACAGCCACCACGGGGGTGACCAGGGCAAAGACGGCATAAGGGGCCAGCTTCATGATGGCCCCGGTGAGGGAATACATGGCCTCCGCCAGGGAGTCGATGCCCTTATGCAGGGCAACCCCCTTCTGTCCGCACATGATGATGCCCATGCCAAGGGCAATGGCAAAGAAGATGATTTGCAGCATATTGCCGCTTGCCAGGGCGGCGATGGGGTTTGTGGGAACAATGTTCAGCAGGGTGTCCACCGGGCTGGTGGTGACCACGTCGCCAAGGGACTCCATTTCAAAGGCCAGGCTTCTCCCCACGGGGAAGAGGTTGGCGGCCACCAGGCCGATGGTGACAGCCAAGGCGGTGGTGAAGAGATAGAACCCAACGGTTTTGCCGCCCAAGCGGCCCAGCGCCTTGGCATCCCCAAGGCCACAGGTGCCCACTACGATGGAGGCAAAGACCAGGGGAACTACTACCATCTTGATGAGGTTCAGAAACAGAGTGCCGAAGGGTTTGATGTAGCTGGTGGCAAACCCGGCAGGAATAAACAGACCCACCAGAATGCCAAGCGCAAGGCCGATTAAGACCTTGATGGAAAGGTTTAGCTTCTTTTTTTGCATGAGAATACCTCCTCATAATTCAAAACACGGCTTTATCATAGCATATATCCCTTAAAAAAGAAAGATGAAAGAAGGGGAAAATTCAAATTTTTGCAAGGGGCTTGGCCGAAAACGGCATTTGTGGTAAGATAGGAAAAAGAAGGAGGCGAACAAATGGAGTATATTCCGGCCAAACATATTCTGATGCGAAACAAATCCACCGGCTGGTTCGGCACTGACCACACCATAAACCTCTACCGGGGCTGCTCCCACGGCTGTGTCTACTGTGACAGCCGAAGCGCCTGCTATGGGGACGACAGCTTCGATACTGTGAAGGCCAAAGCCGATGCTTTGCGCCTGCTGCGGGATGAGCTTCAGCGCAAAACACGCCCAGGTTTTGTGGGGATGGGCTCCATGTCCGACCCTTATAATCCGGCGGAAGAAGAGCTGGAGCTGACCCAAAAGGCCCTCATGCTTTTGGATGCTTACGGCTTTGGGACAGCCATTGCAACAAAAAGCGATTTGATTTGCCGGGACATTGACCAGCTTCAAAGGATGAAAGAGCATTCCCCCGTGCTTTGCAAGATGACCATTACCACGGTAGACGACAACCTGGCTGCAAAGCTGGAGCCGTATGCCCCAAGTCCTACCCGCCGTTTGGAAGCCATCCGCAGGCTGAGTGAGGCTGGTATTTGCACCGGGGTTCTGCTCATGCCCGTGCTTCCATTTTTGGAGGACAGCCGGGAAAACGTGCTGGCCGTGGTCGAGGCCGCCGCCCGGGCGGGAGCCCAATTCGTCTATCCCGCTTTTGGCGTGACCGTGAGGGACCGCCAGCGGGACTACTACCTCCAAAAACTGGAAGAATGTTTCCCCGGCCAGGGGTTAAAGGGGCAATATTTGCGGCAGTATGGGGAACGCTATGAGTGCCCCAGTCCTTTGGCCAAACGGCTGTGGGAGGCCTTTTCCAAGCGGTGTGGTGAGCTGGGGCTGCTACACGAAATGAAGCACATTGTTTCCCACGTCAAGCGGGGATATGGGGATATGCAGCTTAGCTTTTTTTAAAACCTATTAAAAAAGAGTTAATTGGTTTTTATTGCGGCCCTAAGGGTTGAGGTTCGTTTTGTTACTAGTACGTTACTAGTACGTTACTAACGGCATATTATTGTACATTATGCCAAAAGCTTAATAGCGGCCCTTAATTGCTCAATATCGGTATGGGTATAGTGTTCCGTTACGTCCTTGTCAGAGTGCCCGAGTAACCGCTTACGCTCCAGCTCAGGCGCACCTGCCGCATTTAGCCTTGTGGCAAATGTGTGTCGGCACCAGTGTGGCGTTGCAGATGGCTCACCCAATTGTTCTGCGATGGAACGGAAAATTATTTTTTTGTATTTGTCGTAGCTGACCCGGCCCCCGGAGTCGTCGGTAATAAGGGTGTCCCCACCTTTAGCAATCCAACGGAGCAGATACGGCTTAATTTTCGGATGAATGGGTACGGTTCGGTTTGTCCCTGCTTTGGTTTTCATGCCACCAATAAGGTAATCGCCGTCCTCGCAGTACGAAAATCTGGTAAGCGTCAAAAACTCGGTGATGCGGAAGCCTGTATAGCAAAGCATAAGGACGGTGTCTGCCCACGGTATGCCACCAGCGGCCATATCTTCCAACATTTTTATTTGCAAGTCGTTGAATACCCCCTTTTCGTGCTTTGCTCCAACGCTTGGTAATTGCACAAAATCGGAGTAATCTTTTGCGATAATATCACGCTCCATAGCGTATTTGAACAGTGCCTTCATCAGTACCTTGTCATTGTTAATCGATGATTTGGACAGGGCGGCGGCCTCGTCTGCGTCTATGATTGCTTGCAGATGGTCAATTGTGACATCTCTCATCTTTAACGCTCCAAGCCTTTCCAACCGCCCCCAAGATGCCTTGTAGCTGGCGACCGAAGCCGGCCCGGCCTTTGCATATTTACGCTCCGACCACAGGCGATAAATCTCGTCAACTGTAACAGAGAGCTTGTCTGCGGCAGGGGCTGTACCGGCCGATTTTTCGGCATTAAATTGTGCAAGAGCGGTGTAGGCATCAGACGCTTTCTCATGGTAACTTAGGGCGACCTGGATGGGGAAGCCATACTCGTTCTTGCCGGGCACTCTTACCGCATATGGTTTTCGGCGATTTCCAGAAAGCTTGACAACGCTCCCGGTTCCATTTGGTCTACGCATAAAACATCCTCCTTGCTTTTTCACGCCCTTTGTGATAGCATAAAAGGGCATAATGGTGCCTTCGTGATGGTTGGGGCCTGTGCACGTTCCGCTCTCGGTGTTGGTAGCACCGGGGGCGGTTTTTTTATTTATCGAGTTTGTTCTTCTTTTGTTCACGCTCAATTTGCTTAATGCTTTTTGGTGGAGTAGGCAGGTCTTCTGGCATCGTGCCGCCAAGTTCTTTGATGGTCTGTCGCACTTTCAAACCTACTTTGTAGTGCGTGAGGTTTGCCATCTCCTTACCTCTCACATTATCTCTACGCAACTTCTCATCGGTTTGTGTAGCACGGAATAGGTTTGCCGCTAGTTCGGTACTACCCATGTGGTCAAGTATCTTCTGGCTTTTTTTCAACCCCTTTTTAGCGTGTATCTCACTTACCCCAAGGCCTCCATACAAGCCTTGATAGCCCTTATTCTGAAAGATGGCATAGTCTTTTGAAGTTTCTATTCCTGCCATTTGAGCTGCTTCAGCCAAGGACTTATTATGGGCAATCATCTCATTGCGTATGGCGAGCCGCTTTTGCTCCTCAGTGAGCTGGTCGTAATTTTCCACAAGCTCCTGTTGGCGGGTTTTGACAGCAAAATAAGTTTGCCCAAGTGAGATAATTTCTTTTTGCGTGTCGCCATTCATAACAATAAGATAGCAAGCATAGCGAGATAGTATATAGCTTGGAAACGGCCTTTGCGCCCCACTTCCAATCAGGACCATCTCGGTGGCTTCACCGAAATGGTCGCTTATTTTGTTTCCGCTGTTTTGGCAGGCATCCATGGCCTTGTAAACAGCATTTTCAAAGTTACGGAAATCGGAATATTGTAGCACCCTACTTAATTCACGAGCATACCAGAACTCTATACCTTCATCTGTGTAATGTTTAATTTTTTCAAAAGTATCTTCGCCATAGTTCACTAGGGATGACATATGCGTCCTCCTCTCCATATTTACCACCCACCGGCGGCTTGGTCACTTATATCATATCAGCTGTCCCATAAACCTCTCTTTGAACCGCTTTGCCTGGAATGCGATGCAGAAAAACGGGCCTAGAATTTGGCCATTTTCCCATCTTGCATTAGTAGAACTAATGTACTATAATCACATCAAAGGCAGGGAAGAGGTGTGAGGGATGCGGGAAAACATTACCAATGACATGCAAAGGGAAATTGTGGTAAAATCTGCTGGTGCACAAGATGATAGGGAAGGAACCTCCCCAGAAGGGAGTATACTTATGCCAAACTCCGATGAAGCTGGGCGGATAGCAGAACTATTATCGCAGCTCACAGAGGCAGAGAAACTCGATGTTATCGAGTGGATATTATCAGCTCTATGTGCTCAACCAACTGCTTCTTCCACTCTGGAGATAACTGGCGAACAAGGTTCATAATTTGCGCATCTAATGAATCGACAGGCCCACTCTCGGAAACGGGGGTGGGTTCTTTTTCTATCGAAACATCATACCCTTGTAGCCACAGAGGGTTGACAGAAAGTGACTCAGCAATATCTACTGCGACATCAATCTTTGGTGCCCGTTGTCCAAGCTCGTAGCGGTTCAATGTCTGCGCAGGAATGCCAGTTTTTTCACTCATTTCAGCAAGCGTTAAGTCGTTAGTGCCTCTGTATTCCTTTAGGCGAGAGGCTATTGTAGCAACTCTTTTCATGTCTGCACCACCTGTCTTTAGCGGTATTATACTATATGAAATCACCGTTTGCAATAAAAAAATCAAAAAATCTATTGACACTATCACCGTGCTGTGATACCATGAATTCACCAAATGGTGATACGGAGGTGAAGGAATTGGATATACGTAAATTGAGGGGCGAAATTGCAGCCGAGTACAAAACACAAGTTGCATTTGCGGATGCAATCGGTTGGCACAAGAATAAGGTTTCAAATATGCTTTCCGGTAGATATAAGCCGGACACTGATGAGGTTGCGATGATTGCAAATGTGCTTAAACTCGACGAAAGGCGATATTGCGATATTTTTTTACCTCGAAAATCACCAAATGGTGATTTTCGGGCAAGTGCCAGCTAGAAAGGAGGGGAAAGGATGAAGATTACTCCCGGGGATGTGTTAGTTCTTTTAGCCGTTGGTACAGGGGTAAGTGTTGTCACGCTGTTGCTTCAGCGTTTGTGTTGTTGAGATAGGAAGAGCAAGGTAAACGGCACAGTACCACATATAGACACAATGACAGATACTTGTTTAAGCCACTCTGGAACATTTTGGCCTCCGCCCAAAAGGATTGAGAAAATATTCATGGTGCATATCCCCCAAAGTACCACAAATGTAAGCCAGGCTGTTCCCTTAATCTCCAGGTTTCTGTCGTAGGTTGGAGTGTATGCGCTCTTAATTTTTGAACTATCGAAGGGGTAACCTAAAGATTTTCTGGTGCAGTTATAAAAGGAAGAAACCACTGTACGTAAAGGTAGTAAGCCGCGGCTTTTGTCTTCCTTAAATTTTTCAATCTCAGACATCATAACTGTTGGTACAAGTTCAAGGTTGTCCTTGATTATCGCCTCTGCTGTCAGAAACAAATCACTAGCGTCCAAATCGTCTGTAAAAGTTAGAAGTTTTTCGAGTGGGGTATATAGGCAGGACAATTGCTTTTCTCGTATTTTCCGGGTTGAAATGGTACTAGCGTCTTTTTGCCCAGTACGCATACCGATGATGCAAGTAATGACACTCGCAATGGCGGTTATTATGGTGCTTATGATTGATGAATCCATTTAATTACTCCTCTTCATTTATTGGGGTGTGCTGTTGCTTCCAGAACTCGGGCGGCTTCGGGACTCGAAGTCTTTCACAGGGTTACATCGCTTCTGAGTATCGACCAAATTAGGCCCCCCTTTCTCCGACTAAATTCTACCACTTATTGGAGCAGGGGGCAACCCAAACGCCAGCCAGAAAGGAGGTGGGAGAAGATGAATTGGGAGCAGCGCACGGAATTTGAAGAGGCTTTACTCGAATTTGTGCTTCGTGTAACAAAGGAAGAGGCGACTACGGCGGAGATTGAGGCTCTGCCAGCAGTCGCCAGTGTCCTTGCAGAGTTAATTAGTTGAAGCAAATCTCGCCACTCCGCATGTCCTTAAATCGTTCTTTAATCTTTGCGTATGCCGTTTCATACATAACGGCTAAATCTTCCGGGGTCTTCCCGGATAGGTCTTGTGCCTGTACATATAGAACCGCTAGAGCATCAATCTTATTTCGTGGGAAAGCGTTAAGAGATACATTATCAGACATAGTGTCACCCCCTTTCTCCTCCCACATTTTACCACAAGGGCGAGAGGGGGACAAGAATACATCAAGAAATGGAAAAGTCCCAACCATCATGATTATATATTTTCAGGAGGATGTTATGCGTAAGAAAACAAACACCCCACCAACGGACGAAGAAATTCTCTCCTATGATAGTGTCCCCCCAGAGGTGGCGGCGGCATATATTGGGTGGTCAAGTTCGACGCTATACCAAGCACTGCAGCAGGAACGTGCTCCGTTTGGGTTTTCGGTGTGCCGTGAAAACAGCACAAGCCACACCTACAATATCTCTCCAGGCTTGCTAGTGAACTATAAGCTAGCTATGAT
>CAZHWK010000075.1:0-7651 GCA_964536405.1 uncultured Oscillospiraceae bacterium | reverse complement strand
ACGCACATTCGGTTTCCTTGCAGTCACAGACGTTGGAGTCACAGCAGCCCACCTTGATGGCGTTCAGGGTACAATGATGCTCACGGTGATAGGCACAGCTGTTCACACTGCACTCAATGTTCTTGTTAATGATATCCATACAGATTTCCTCCTCGAATACGGTATTCTAAAGTTCCCTTGGGTCCGAACTTTAGTCTGCCCGCAGGGGAGCAAATTATTCGGCAGTGCCCTTATCCTCTTTCCCCTGCTCCGGTAAAACCTGGGGAATAAACCGCCGGGCAAACTTACCCGTACCATGATTTTTCACATAGAAGAAGCCAATGATGGAAAAAACAACCGCCCCAATGAAGTTTACAATCAGGTCCTTCATGGTATCCACAATGCCCACATCCAGATAGCCGCCCAGCCCAAGGCTGACATGGCTTCCGTCCTCCAGCACCAAAATGGTGTCTTGAATTCCCTTTACAATGACCGCCTTCGTGCCGTGATTGGGGTCGAGCATAACGGTGGAAATAGTATTCAGCACGGTGTCCTTCTGCATATCAAAGAGGACCAGCTGGTCCATGGAAAACTCAAAAAATTCCCACAGAACTCCGATGGTCATGGAAAAGCAGAAGGCCACCAGAGCCATAAACATGGGTGAAAGGGAAAAGGAAAATTTTTCGTGCCGGTTGAGAATGTCCACCAGGGAGAACCCGATGGCGGCACAGAGGAAGCCGTTCATGGTGTGAAGCATGGTGTCCCAGTAAGGATAGGTGGTGTAGTAGGCCTGAATTTCACCCAAAATCTCGGCGGCGAAAATGAACAGCATAATGATGATTTCCAGGGTATCGGGCAGGTCGATGTGAATTTTCCGCTCCAAAAAGGTGGGCAGCAAAAGCAGGATTAAGGTCAAGCCGCAGAGAAAGACATTTTCAAAGTTGC
The DNA here is from genome assembly GCA_964536405.1 of uncultured Oscillospiraceae bacterium. GTDB lineage: Bacteria > Bacillota > Clostridia > Oscillospirales > Oscillospiraceae > JAHHSE01. The sequence continues at coordinate 6,727 of CAZHWK010000075.1, read as the reverse complement.
CGTTAAAAAATTGCAGGACCGCCGTTACTATGACCAAGGCCCGCAGCACCACATAGAGGGTGGCAACACCCTTCTTGGCCTTAATTTCCTGTACCAATGTGGGCTTCCCATCCCGGCATTCCCGTTTTTTCATCCTGTGCGCCCCTTCCTGTTTGTCCCTGTGTCCGGATGCTTGACCACAGCCGCAAGACGGCCTGTGGTGCCTTTCCATCGTTGGCGATTTCCGGACAAGACCGGGCCGCCAACTACTCCGTATGGGGTAAAATCACTGTTTTGATAGGTATTTTACCACAGGAGGGGCAAAAGCGCAAGGCGGGTGCATAGACTGTTGGGTGAGGTGAAGTACATGGATTTACGAGGCAATCAAATTACCGTCCGGGAGCTGCTCGCCAACTCCGCCGCCCGTGGGGTGTTTGAGCGGCGGTTTGGCAAGCTCATGCGCCATCCCCTGGTGGGGGCGGCCCAAACACTGACCTTGGCCCAGCTTATGGATTTGGGCAAGGTCTATCTCCCCCAGAACGTCATCCGGGACACCTTGGAGGAGCTCAAGCGGTTATAAATTTCCCTGATACCACTTGAGGCTGTCGGTGGTGCCGGTGAGCCGGAGAATGTAAATCGAATGCAGCCCATCCCCGACCACCAGCACCGCCCCCGGCAAAAAAAGCCAGGGCGGAATGGCACTCACCAGCCTCACCACCCAGGGGTGAACCCAGTAGACAAGCCCCACCGCCAGCACCCCCCAGGCCAGGGTAAACCACAGGCAAACCTTGCCCCCTATGCTCCCCCACAGGCCGGAATAGTTCCAAAACCGCACTCCCAGCACCTTTTCATCAAAAAGACCCATCAGATACTCCACCGCCGTGGCCGCAAGTCCCCCGAAAATCAAAAGCAGCAGGGGATTAGCCTGAACCGCCGGGGGTAAAAGCAAAATGGCCACGGCCCCCAGACCGTACACCGGGCACAGGGGCAGAAGATAAAAGCATTTTCGGTCCTTTTTTTCCTGCCCGGTCACCCGGGAAAAGACCACCTCCAGGCAAAAACCAAAAAGGCTATACACCACAAAATACCAAAACCAGGTTGCCATACAATCCTCCCACTCTCATATTTCTTGCCTTTACCTTCTCCCGCAGGAGTGGAAAAGATGCGAGAGAAGGGACGGAAAAGATGGAAGAAAATTGTCGATTTCCTACCTTGTTTCTTTTTTAGCCCTGTGATAAAATAAAACGATTTAGGATCTCTTCGGCGCAACGGCTTCGAAGAGGAAAAAATAGGATAAAAGGAGCGGGGAAATCATGCGACATCTGATTGACTTTGGTGATGTTTCCAGACAGGAATGGGACGAGCTGTATCAGCGTGCCTCCCATATCATCGACAATCCCAAGGATTTTCTGGAGGCATGCTACGGTAAGGTTTCAGCCAATCTTTTTTATGAACCTTCCACCCGCACCAACTTCTCCTTTCAGACCGCCATGCTTCGGGTTGGCGGCACCACCTTCGGCTTTGCCGACCCCCGCTCCACCTCGGCAGCCAAGGGAGAAACTTTGAAGGACACCATTAAAATGGTCTCGGGCTATGCCGATGTGGTGGTCATGCGCCATCCCCGGGAGGGGGCGGCCAAGGCGGCCAGCCTGTACTCCCATGTCCCTGTTGTCAACGCCGGGGACGGCGGGCATATGCACCCCACACAGACCACCGCCGACTTGACCACCATCACCCGGCTTCGTGGCTCGGTAGATGGGCTGAGCATCGGCTTCTGCGGGGATTTGAAGTATGGGCGCACTGTCCACTCCCTCATCAAGGCCCTGGCCAAGTTTGAACATGTCAAGCTCTACCTCATCTCCCCCCGTGACCTGGCTGTACCCGACTATATGCGCCTGTTTATGAAGGAGCATGGGCTGTGGAATGTGGAGGTCACCGGACTGGAGCCTGTCATTCCCCAGCTGGACGTTCTTTATATGACCCGCATCCAGCGGGAGCGGTTTGTGGATCCCCTGGAATATGAGCGCAACAAAGGCATTTACATTTTAAACCGGGCCAAGCTGGAGCGGGCCAAAAAGGAGCTTCTCATTCTCCATCCCCTGCCCCGTGTGGATGAAATTGCGGTGGATGTGGACGACGACCCCCGGGCTGTCTACTTCGAGCAGGCCCGCTATGGGATGTTCGCCCGCATGAGCCTGTTGGCCGACCTGGCCAACCAGCCTCGGATGGACCCCGAGCCGGTGGAAATTGGCACCGGCCCCATCTGCCACAACCCCAACTGCATCACCCAGCAGGAACTTTATCTGCCTCCCCTGATCCGCCGAAACGGCGGCGTGGACTGCTGTGGCTTCTGCGACAGTGCCCTGTAAGAAAACCTGCTACATCCCCAAATATAAACTGCCGCCACCCTTACTTTCAAGGGCAGCGGCAGTTTTTTCTTATTCTCCGGGGTTGGCCAGCTGATCCACAAAGGCCTTCATCTCGGGCTTAGACTGGATGCTGTGGGTGCGGGCCACCAAAGCCTGACGCTGGGTGCGGGACATCTGGTAAAATCGCTGCATGGCCCTTGGGTTTTGCAGCAGAGCCATGCCAAAGCCCATGGGAAGATCGCTGATTTTATCCATTTCCTCAGCCCTCCACATGGATAACGGCCACGGGGCAGCCATCCTCAGCCCGCTGAACCGCCTCTTTCTGCTCGGGAGTCACGGGAGTGCCCACCACATGGGAAAGCTCGTCATCCCCAAAAGCAAAGACCTGGGGGCAGGCCGCCACACACAGTCCGCAGCTAATACAGCCTTCATCAATGGTAATCTTCATCCTATCATCCTCCATGCCCTCTAGTTTTCCACAGGGAGAGGAAAAGATACGCTTTGGGGGTGAAAAACACCGGCAAAATCCAGGCTACAGGTCCTCCAAATCGGCGGCGGGCAGATCGTTTTCCAAATTGTCCCGGGCCAGGTCATTGTCAATCACAGGGTAAACATCCGCCGGAATGGTCTTGTCTGACCGGCGGTGCCGATCCAGGGGCCGGGACTGTTTGCCCCATTTTGGCTGATTGGGTTCTTTCACGCAAATCACCTCACGGCTAGTATGCCGCCAGGCCGCCCGAATTATGATTTCCCCTCGTTACATCAGCTTTTTTAAGATTTGAAAGGATTTTTTGTCGTAGGGGGCATACCGCACCTTCACATCCAATGCCCCTCTGCGCACCACCGTGCGATAGTGGGTGAAGGCATCAAAGCCGTGCTTCCCGTGACCACGGCCCATTCCGCTTGCCCCCACGCCGCCGAAGGGCAGATTGGGGTTGGCCAGATGGACCACCGTATCATTCACGCACACACCGCCCGAGGGCAGGGTTCGGATGACCTTTTCCTCCACGGCCCGGTCCTTGGTGAACACATACAATGCCAGGGGCCGGGGCTGCCGCTGAAGGCGGGCCAGCAGTTCATCCAGATTTTGATAGGTTAGAACGGGAAGCACAGGGCCAAAAATTTCCTCCCCCATGACCCCATTTTCCTCGTGGACATCCACCAGCACCGTAGGCTCAATCAGCCGCCGGGAGGGGTCTGTTTTCCCGCCCACAGCAACCCTTCCGCTTTTCATCAGGGCACAAATGCGGTCAAAGTGCTGCTGGCTGATGATGTTAGGCAGGTCGGGGCTTTGCAGGGGCTCTGGCCCATACAGGCAGGCAATTTGGGCCTTCAACTCCTGCACCAGGGCATCCCGCATCCCTTCGGGCACCCAAATATGGTCGGGGGCCACACAGGTCTGCCCCGCATTCAAAAATTTGCCCCACACCAGACGGCGGGCGGCCAGTTTGAGGTCTACATCAGACGTCATAATCACCGGGGATTTTCCCCCCAGTTCCAGGGTCACGGGGGTCAAATGCTGGGCCGCAGCCTCCATGACCACCTTTCCCACCTGGGTGGAGCCGGTGAAAAAGATGCTGTCAAACTCCTGCGCCAGCAGCTGTGTGCTTGTTTCCCGTCCCCCGTTGACCACGGCAATGTACCGTGGGTCAAAGGTTTCGGCCACCAGCCGTTCCAGTGTCTCACTGCACGCCGGGGACAACTCGGATGGCTTCAAAATCGCACAGTTCCCCGCCGCTATGGCCGAAATGAGGGGGGCCAGGGTCAACTGCACCGGATAGTTCCAGGGAGAAAGGATGAGGGCCACCCCATAGGGCTCGGGCCGCACCTGGCACTTAGCCGGAAAAATCGGTATGGCCGAGGGCACTTTTCTGGGGGCCGCCCAGCGGGCCAGGTGCTTTTTGGCAAAGCGAAGTTCGGCCAGTACCATGCCAATTTCGCTGGCATAGCCTTCGTAATGGGTTTTCCGCAAATCCCGATACAACGCATCCAGCAGGTCTTTTTCCCGGCTCCTGATGGCCTGTTCCAGCCTGTCCAGGGCGTTTTTACGGCATTCCAGGCTGCGTGTCATGCCACTGTTCCAAAACGTCCTCTGCGCCTGTACCATATCAGCAATCAAGTTCATATGACTCATCCCCTTCTCGTTTCTATATTCGTACCAGTGTACCCCGGCCGGTTGGCCCCTGTCAAGCAAAAGCCAGGTAAATCAGACCCCGTGTACCGCCTCTATGCCCATCGGAATGGGCCATGTTATCAGAATGGATGGACATACATTCTTGTCATGGCAGGTCCATCGTTCTGTTCTACCATACATAAAAATCTCCACCCATACCGCTCATAAAAAGAGGTATGGTCCGTGATAAGATAGAGGGTATCTATGCCCTTTTCCTTAAAATCTTTGCAAACATGCTTTAACATGGCACCGGCAATCCCCTGCTTGCGATAGGCTTCCTCCACATAAGCAGCACAAACATTTGGGGATAAATCTTTGCGTTTGTGAAAATCGTTCTCAACTACTCCAAGTCCTGCCAGGATGGTCTTTCCCTTACACGCAATATACCATTGAGGTACCACCGAGTCATGGTCAAGGCTTTCTGTCATGCTGTCCAAATAAATCTGTTGTGAAATCTTCCACTTTTTGTAAAACCATTCTGCGGCCCTTTGCATCATGTCCGGCCGCTCTTGTATGTTTATAATTCTATATTGCTCCATCTGCATTTCTTTCTCCATGCTGTCACCAGCTGTTTGTTAAATGTGTCTTCTGTGTTTTAGTATAACAAAAGATCAGGCTGAAACAAATGCAAACCTGCATCTATTTTAGCCTGATCTTTGGTACGGGTAACAGGACTTGAACCTGCACGTCAAGGACACCAGAACCTAAATCTGGCGCGTCTGCCAATTCCGCCATACCCGCATAAATACAATACAGTTTATCATTTCTTCAAAAAAAAGTCAATCATCCGTCCCATTTCTTTGCCACCATTGTCTCCCCCAAAACCTATTCTACCTACAAATTTATGACCAACATGACATTGCCCCTTATCCTCTTTTGTGCTATTATGACAGTATTCCAACAATTGGAGGATATGTCTATGACCCGTCCCGTTCCCAGAGTGGCCGCCGTCCACGACTTGTCCGGCTTTGGCCGCTGCTCCCTGACTGTCATTCTTCCCGTCCTGTCAGCCATGGGAGTACAGTGCTGTCCCATCCCCACGGCCTACCTGTCGGCCCACACCGCCTTCCCAAAATCGAAACACTCCGTCTTTTTGGACATGACCGCCCAGGTTTCGGGGACGGCCGCCCACTGGGCTGAAATGGGGCTGGGCTTTGATGCCATCTACTCGGGCTTTTTGGGCTCTGCCCAGCAAATTGGCTGCTTGCAGGAGCTGATTGCCCATTTCCGCCAGCCCGGCACCATGGTGCTGGTAGACCCGGTTATGGGGGACCACGGTCAGCCCTACCGCACCTACACCCCAAACCTCTGCCGCCGCATGGCCGATCTGGCCGCTCAAGCTGACCTCATCACCCCCAACTTTACCGAAGCCGCCCGTCTGCTTGGGGAGGATTACGCCAGCCGCCCCACCACAGAGTCCGGGGTGCGGGAGTGGCTCAAGCGGCTAAGTGATGACGGCAAACGTTCGGTGGTCCTCACCGGGGTTCACCTTCGCCCGGGCCAGCTTGGGGCGGGCTGCTATGACCGGCAGGACGGCTCTATCCACTTTGCCATGGCCCCCTATGAAAACGGCCAGTTCAGCGGCACCGGCGACCTCTTCGCCTCCATTTTGCTGGGAGATTTACTGCGGGGACGTCGGCTGCATGAGGCCATGGATTTGGCCGTTCAATTTGTTTCCCGCTGTGTGGGCCATACCTTGGCCCAGGCTACCCCCACGCTGGACGGAGTACAGTTTGAGCCCTTACTCAAAGAATTATTTTGAGGTGATGGTATGACCATATCACGAAAATCGGCCCTTCTCCTTTGCGGCTGTCTTATGGTGGTGGCCCTTGCCATCATACAGAAGCTTCCCGTCCCGGCCAGCAGCCTGCTGCCGCCGCAGCCGGACTACGGTGACATTGTCGGGGTCACCATGTCCCGTAGCTACGAATCCCACTTTTACGGGGAGGAAACCGCTCAACTGGCCCACCTGTTTGACTCCGTTTCCCTACGCTGGGTTGGCTCTTACCGCTCCATGGCTTATGAAACCATTCTCTGGCATGTCTACCTTTTCCAATCCGGCTCCAATGTTATCTTTTCCGGTACGGTGGATGAATACGGAAATCTCTATGTGGAAGGCACCCAATACGAAATTCTCGGTCCTGACCCCACCGCCCTTTATCGGGCCATCACCGCCTTGGTACCCGACTATTCTTACATATAGGAT
>CAZHWK010000074.1:4130-7730 GCA_964536405.1 uncultured Oscillospiraceae bacterium | reverse complement strand
GAAACCATGACATTCAGTAAGTCACGCAGCTCCACAAGCCTGTCTACATTTTGGTTAACTGTGAGAACGGCGGCAAGGTTCCGATGATCATCCCGGAGAAATATGGTTGCCGACTTCAATTTATTTTTCCGTTTGGAAAGGGCTCGGTAGTTAACCACAAAATCTTCACGCTCATAGCGGCGCTCTTCCAGAAAACTGCGCTCTAAAGAGCGCATTTCGCTGCCAACGATCATTTCTTCGTCCATGGCATTGATGACATGGTAAACCGAAAGGGACGCCACATCATACAGGATGACCTCGGTATCTGGTCCCATAAGTTCGGCTGCAAATTTTGTTAAGGGCAGAAAACGTGCTGCACTTCCTGTCATGTTGCGTTGCATCCTCTCTGTCAAAGAGTTGTAAAGGGTCTATTTTTATATGATTATTCATCATAATACAAAATAGGAAAAAAGTCCAGTATGGAAGAAAAATACAGACGGCCTGAGCTAACCGCACAGGCCGTCTGTATTTCAAAGAGGTGAAGGGGAGCTAGGAAGAAATTAAGTTAATCACAAGCTGCACAAAGACAGCTGTGATGACCACAGGAACGATGTATTTGACCAAAATAGTATACAGACGATTGAATTTGATCCCTTCGCCCAAGTTAATTTCTTCTAAGATGGTTTTGGGTTTGATAACCCAGCCGACAAGAATAATCATCATCAAAGCACCCAGGGGGAGCAGAATGGCAGAAACTAAGACATCGTTGGTAAAATCAAAAATACTCCAACCGAAAATGGAAATATCGGACAACACACCGAAAGAAAGCATCATGAGAACACCAACGGCAAATACCACGGCGGCCACAATAAAAGTGGCTTTCTTACGTGCCAGTTTGAACTCATCGGTCAGGAAACCAACAATAGCCTCCATAATGCAGATGGTAGAGGTAATACAGGCGAAAAAGAGCAGCAGGAAGAAAACCGTAGAGAAGAGCATACCGAATTTCATCTGTGCAAAAATAGTGGGAAGGGTGATAAAGACAAGGGGAGGGCCCATACCAGCTTCAATGCCAAAAGAAGCACAGGCCGGGAAGATAATAAAGCCAAAGAGAATTGCGGCCAGAGTATCCCCAAGCCCTACCATAATGGTACTGCTTCCGATGGTCTTTTTGCGGTCAAGATAGCTGCCATAGATGACCAGATTGCCTGCACCTACACCTAAGGTGAAGAGTGCTTGGCCCACACCTGCTACAATCGTTTCACCGTTCAGATGCTCCAAATTTGGCTTTAAATAAAATTCCAGGCCAGCCCCCGCCCCGGGCAATAGGATGGAACGGATAGCCAAGAAGATAATCATAATAAAAAGGACGGGTAATAGGATATTGCACACCTTTTCAATACCACCTTTAATACCTCGCAAGACAATAAAGGTGGTGATGCCCAGCATAACGGCAAGCCAAAGAATGACCTGGCTGGAGCTGCTGATGAATGACCCAAATACGTTGCCAACTTGGGAGGCATCCATTCCGACGAATGTACCAGTGACCGACTTGAACAGGTAAGCCACGGTCCATCCGGCGATACCGCCGTAAAAGCCCAGGGTTAAAGTCAGGGCAATGACACCGATAATACCAAGCCAATACCACTTGGTGCCAGGGAGCAGTTGCTTTAGGGCACTGGTGTAGCTGGTGCCGGTCTTTCGGCCGATGGCAAATTCGGTCATGAGGACGGGGGCTCCGATAACCAGCAGAGCGACGATGTAAACAAGAATAAATGCTGCACCACCGTAGCGACCGACCATGTAAGGGAACTTCCAAATGTTACCAAGTCCGATGGCGCCACCCATGGAGGCCAAGACGAAGGCGAGTCGGGTGCCGAATTGTTCCCGCTGTCCGGGAGGATGCAAGGGGGCCGATGACACTTCTTTTGACATGGGGTCCTCTCTTTCCCGGCAATCCCTCGGCGGGGACGATACCCCCACCGAGGGTTGTCGCACGCACAATAAATTCGTCTTTCTATATAGGGGTGGGAAAGCTGTTAAAATGCAAAGGGTTAGAGCAGTTCAAACCCGGCGGTGAAGTGACGCAGGGAAACAATGGGACCTTCATACACAAGCTTCATGCCCTTGTATGCATCCCGGTGCTGATAGATGTAGTCCAGTGCGTTGACGATGCAGTCAAGATGGTTGTTGGTGTATACTCGGCGGGAAACGCAGATGCGCATGGTTTCCAGGGCGGGCCAAATGGGGTCTCCGGTGACAGGGTCCTTGGAACCGAAGGCGCAGGCACCCAGCTCGCAGGCACGGATACCGGCCTCTTCAAAGAGAGCGACCACCAGCCGCTGAGAGGGGAACTCATGCTGAGGAATGTGTGGGAAGAAGCGGCGGCCGTCTACATAGACACCGTGTCCACCGGTGGGCTGGACAATGGGAATACCCTTTTCGATCAGGCGGTCACCCAGATACTTGACCTGGTTGATGCGGTATTCCAGATAAGATTCCGTGCAGGCTTCCTGAAGGCCGACTGCCAGTGCTTCCATGTCACGTCCGGACATGCCGCCATAAGTAATAAAGCCTTCATGGACAATGGCCATTTGGTTGGCATAGCCCTTAAAATCTTCATTTCGGGTGCAGATAAGGCCACCGATGTTAACAAGGCCATCTTTCTTGGAACTCATGGTTGCGGTTTCAGCATAGGAGAACATTTCACGGGTAATTTCTTTGATGGACTTATCAGCATATCCAGGCTCACGGGTTTTAATAAAGTAGGCATTTTCAGCCAGGCGGGCACTGTCAATCACCAGGGGAATACCGTTCTTTTTTGCAAATTCGCTTACCTCACGGATGTTTGCCATGGATACGGGCTGTCCGCCATTGTTGTTGCAAGTGACGGTAATAATAATGACAGAGATACATCCCTCGCCGTGCTCATCCAAAATTTTCTGCATTTTGCTCACATCAATGTTGCCCTTGAATGGCTCAGCGGCGCTGGAGGTGTCAAGACCGGCGTCGCACACACAGTCAACGGGATAAGCACCCAACAGTTCGGCGTTGCCATGGAAGGTGTCAAAATGCATGTTGCCCAAAGCATATTTGCCCGGTTTGGCATAATATTGGGCCATGATGTAGTCGGCGGCACGGCCCTGGTGCGTGGGCTGAATGAACGGCATCCCGAATACATCCTGTGCCGAGGATTCCAGCTTATAGAAGCTCTTGCATCCGGCATAGCTTTCGTCACCAAGCATCATGGCCGACCACTGTTCGCTGCTCATGGCTGAGGTGCCAGAATCGGTCAGGCAGTCAACGTAAACATCCTCCGCCTTTAAACGGAAGGCATTGTATTGGGCCTTTTTCAAAGCTTCGACTCGCTGGGCATAGGTGGTTTTGGCAATAGGCTCTACAACTTTAATGCGGAAAGGCTCTGCCGTTTGAAAATTACGTTCCATGATTCATTATCCTCTCTAGTGGTGTATTCGGGATTTACATCCTGTAATATATTTTTACATCATGAAAGAAAAAATGTCAAGAAGTAAAAATTAATTAAAAAGAGGAGCGGTTTTTGTGCATAATAGCAAGCAAAATATTTTATATAGCGATTTAAATGTAATAAAATTAAAAATC
>CAZHWK010000074.1:0-4120 GCA_964536405.1 uncultured Oscillospiraceae bacterium | reverse complement strand
GTAGACTAACTTGAATTAAAGCTCTTTGGGGAGAATTGGAGAAAAAATATGACATAAAAAAATATCCAAGCCACCGGGTTTCGGTGACTTGGATATCTTGACTTCCTGTTAGGCGATGGGGTTAAAATATTTTTTCTTGTAGGCGGAAAAGGCTTCGGTATATTCGGGGGCGGAGGTGTGGTGAAGCTGATGGAGGTAAGCGTGGGAATCCTCCCGGGAGAGGTCATGGGCGGGAGCGGTTTCCCGTACCACATAGAGGGCCACGGCCGAACAGTGGTCGGAAATGCGCTCCAGATTGATGACCAGTTCCAGGAATTGAATGCCCAAATCCACGGTACATTCGTTGTTTTTCAGCCGCTCCACATGGCGGTCCCGAAGGGTGTCCCGCATCAGGTCCACCACCTCTTCCAGCGGCTCTACCTGTACGGCCAGGGAACGGGTGCGTCCGTCATAGGAGCGTACGGTCAAGTCCAGAATTTCGTCCACGGCTCCGCTGAGGGCGTCCAACTCGGCCTGGGCCTCTTCCGAGAAGCTCCAGCCACGCTGATGCAGGGTGGTGGCACAGTCCTTCACATTGTCGGCATAGTCGCCAATGCGTTCAAAGTCGGACAAGGTATGCAAAAGCTCTGAAACCCGAATGTTTTCTTCAGTGGTAAGGGCACGGTCAGTCAGGTTGACCAGGTAATTGTCCAGCATGACCTCCAGCTTGTCCAGGGCGGATTCGTCCTCCCGAAACTGCTCCACGGTCTTTTCGTCGTACTTATAGATAAGGCTGAGGGCCCGTTCGTAGTTTTTCTTGGCCAGGCGGCCCATGTGAACCACGGTCTCACGGGACTTCTCAAGAGCCAGGGAGGGGGAAGCCAAAAATCGCTCGTCCAACATGTTGAAGTCCTGTCGCTCGGTGTCGCCGGGGACCAGGTGCTCCACCAATAGAACCAGCTGATTGTGGAAGGGGAGAAGCAAGAGGGTACAGGCCACGTTAAAGGCCAGGTGGAGATTGGCGATGGTGCCCATGTCGGTAATCTCGTTCCAGAAGGGGAAGGACCAGATGGCATTGCCCCCATAGAGCACCCCCAGGAAGAAGAGGGAGCCGATGAGGTTAAAGGAGAGGTGTAGCATGGCGGTCCGCTTGGCATTTTTGCTGGCCCCGATGGCCGAAAGAAGGGCGGTGATACAGGTACCGATGTTCTGGCCCATGATAAGGGGAATGGCGATGTTGAAGCGAATTACACCGGTGGTACTGACTGCCTGTAAAATACCCATAGAGGCCGAGGAACTTTGCAGAAGGGCGGTGACCAGGGCACCTACGGTCAGACCAAGAAGAGGGTTGGAAAAGGCGGTGAACATAGCCTGGAATTCGGGCAAATCCTGAAGAGGAGCCACTGCCGAAGACATGGTTTGAATGCCGATGAAGAGGAGCCCCAGCCCCAGAATAATTTGGCCGATGGTGCCCTTACGGCCTCCCTTGATGAACATATAGAAAAGGATGCCGATGAAGGCCAGAATGGGGCCAAGCATGGAGGGCTTGAGCAGGGAGAGGAAGAAACTCTCTCCCGAAAGAGTGCCTAAGCGCAGAAGTTGGGCGGTGACGGTGGTGCCGATGTTGGCCCCCATGATGATGCCCACAGTCTGATTGAGCTTCATAATACCGGCATTGACAAAGCCAACGCACATGACGGTGGTGGCTGCCGAACTCTGGATCAGGCCGGTGACCAGAGCCCCCAGCAGGACCCCTTTGAATACGTTACTGGTCAGCCTCTCCAGCAGGGCCTCCAACCGGCCGCTGGAGAGGGTTTCCAGACCATTGGACATGGCCGACATGCCGAAGAGGAAGATGGACATGCCACCCAGCAAGGAAACAACAAGCTGTAAATCCATAAATGTTGACCTCTCTCTTACTCACCGATATAGGTGAAACGGGTATAGGTGCTGCCGTCCCGTTCCACGGTTTCGTTCCACATGGAGGCGGGGCGAACCCAAATGCCACCATCCCCGTACAGGGCACGATAGACCACCATGTCCTCTAGGGTTTCAGAGTGGCGGGCGGTGTATAAAAGCTGGTACTCGTTGCCTTTGAAGTGGCGGTATTTGCCGGGCTTGATGTCCGTCATGGCAATTCTCCTTCTTTACCCTCGCAAAATTGTGGGAAAGATACGGTTTATCGGGGTAAAACTTAACGCCGATTTTACCGCACTATTACAAGAATACCACAATTTTTCCCCTTTGAACATTGGAAAAATTGACAAGAAAATAGCCGGTTCGAGGGGGAATTCCACCCTTCCCTATAATTTTAGTGTCCAGTGAGCCGGGCCAGCTCCTCAGGCGTGTTGACATTGGTTAAAACCCGGTCGGGAAACGGGGTGCCATTCAGAAGAAATTCTCCGCTGTTAACCCGCTCCAGCACCCGGCGAACTCGAAAATCCCCGCCCGACAGCATGGCATCGATGGCGGGGAGGCAGTTCTTGCGGTAGACCCCGCACAGAGGGTGCAGGCCCCCCGCCCGGTCCCGGCAAACGAGGGCATCCCGGTCCCCAAGGGCCCCCAGCAGGGCATGGGCCAGTCCGGCGGGGAAGAGGGGCATGTCGCAGGCGGCCACCACCAGGGCATCGCTGCGGCAGAGGGCCAGGGCGGCCCCCAGCCCTTCCAGAGGCCCTCTGTCGGGGAAACGGTCGGCCACAGGCAGGAAATCAGTGCCAGCTGCAAGAGCCGGGGTGTTGGTGGAGAGAAGTTTTTCTTCAAACCCGGCAAAGCTTTCTTCCAGACGGGCCAAAAAGGTCCGTTGTTCCAAAAGGAGCAGAGCTTTGCTCCGCCCGCCCATACGGCGGGCCTGTCCCCCGGCCAAAACCAAGGCTCCAAATTCTTCCATCCTTTTTTGTCCTCCCTTCCAATCCCGACATTGTGTCCGGGCTTCTTTCTATGTATAATGATGGGCAGAAGCGGCCATTCAGAACCGCTCGGAATGAAGCCCATAACTTGCACACATTATCATAGTCAAAAAAATGAAAAAGCGCAAGAAAAAGATGAGGGGGCCAAAGGGTGAAGAGGGATTTTCACATCGGGGAGATGGCAAGGCTGTTTGGCATCAACATCTGTACCCTGCGTTATTATGACCAGCTTGACCCCCGGCCGGTGGCCGTGCTGAACCAGCCCCTGCGGGCGGGGGAGAGCCTGGAAATGCCCCTGCGCAGTCTGGAGTAAAACAGCGGTATGGCCCCCAGCTATTTCCTGGGAAAGGTGGGGCTGACCCTGGCCAGGGAGGATTTGCGGCGAGGTCGGTCTGACCGCTACCGCAGTCTGTTCTGTCTGCTGGAACCGGGGGAGGCCCTTGGCGGGCCGGAGGACTGGCTGCCCGGGGGGAATGGGCCTTCTGGCGGTTTCGTGGCTCCCATGACCATATGAGGCCCTGCTGGCCGACTTGGCCCGGAAGGGGCTGGCTCCCGCCGGAGACGGCGTGGAGTTTGCTTTGGTGGCCTTCGGCCTTACCGAGGACCCGGCCCAATTTATCACCGAACTTCAACTTCCTGTGGAACGGGAATAAGCTTTTACCTTGATATGCCCGCCCGGCAGAAAATACCGGGCGGGCTTTTTTGCAAAAAAATATTGACTCTCTACTTACTGGAGGGTTTATCATCGGAGCAACCTGAAATTCCAGAGGAGGAACAGATATGATAGGAACCATAGCAAACGCCGGAGCCATTCTGGCGGGCAGTCTGACCGGGAGTTCCCTGAAAAAGGGTATCGGAAAGAAGTATCAAACCGTGATGATGGATGCCATGGGGCTGGCGGCCACCACATTGGGGGTGAACTCCATTGTCGGTGCCATTCCCACCGGTTCCGGTCCAAGTTCGATGTGCAGGTTATCAGTGAGTTGGCAAACGCTCTCAACCTGGATGACAACCTGCTCAAAGCCGAGTACGAGAAGTACATAGAGTACATTATCCGGGCCACCGGCAACGGGGAGTTTGCCTACTTCTATATGCTGGAGCATATGCAGCTTGTCAAAGCCACCTATGAGGAGTTTTTTCACGTTTTTTATTGACATGGATATAGAAAGGAGCCGCCTTCCCGGGAAGGCGGCTCCTTTTATATTGATTCGTGGGTACGAAGGGCTTTGATTTCG
>CAZHWK010000073.1:1745-7743 GCA_964536405.1 uncultured Oscillospiraceae bacterium | reverse complement strand
CCCGGAGAAGACCCAAACTCTGGGCCTGAATGGTTACGTCCAGGGCGGTGGTGGGCTCGTCACAAATCAAAATCTTGGGACGGCAGGCCATGGCGATGGCAATGACCACCCGCTGGCGCATCCCGCCGGAAAACTCATGGGGGTACTGCTTATACCGCCGCTCGGGCTGGTCGATGCCCACGTCGGCCAGAACGTCCAGCACCGCCTTGCGGGCGGCCTCCCCCTTGAGGCCCTGGTGAAGCACCACGGCCTCCTCCACCTGCTTGCCGATGGTTTTGAGCGGGTTTAAGGAGGTCATGGGGTCCTGCATGACCATGGCAATTTCCTTGCCCCGGATGGTGTGCCACTGCTCCTCGGTGGTATAGGGGGCCAGGTCACGGCCCTCATAGAGGATGGAGCCACCGGTGACCGAGCCGTTCTGGTCCAGCAGGCCCATGAAGGCCTTGGTAAACACGCTCTTGCCCGAACCGGACTCCCCCACGATGGCCAAGCTCTCCCCCCGGCCCACATCCAGAGAGATACCCCGAATGGCGTGGAGGGTGCGGCCCCGGAGGGAGAATTTCACGTCCAGGTCCCGGACGGAAAGGATGATGTCTTGTTCCATGGGGCCCTCCTTAGTTGACGTGATTTTTGGGGTCGGCGGCGTCGGCAAAGGCGTTGCCGATGATATAGAAGGAAATGGTCACCACGCTGAGCACGATGACGGGGAAGAAGAGCTGGTAGCTCAGGGCCGGCTCCGTCATGACCCTGCGGCCCGCCTCCACCAGGTTGCCCAGGGTGGGGATTTCCGGCGGCACGCCCAGGCCGATATAGTTGATAAAGACCTCGTTGCTGATGGCCGCCGGGATGGCCAGGGCCATGCGCATGGTGATGATGCTCACCAGGTAGGGCAGCAGGTTCTTGACGATGATGCGCCCGGTGCCGGTGCCCAGGCAGCGGGAGGCCAGGTTGTAGTCCCGGTCCCGGATGATGACCACTTGGTTGCGGACAAACCGGGCGGTGGCCAGCCAGGAGGTGAGGCACATGGCAAAAATCATGGTGCCCATGCCGGGACGCAGAATGTAGGAGATGATGATAACCAGCAGGGTTTGGGGGATATTGTCAAAGACGTTATACAGCTCGGTAAACAAAAAGTCCAGCTTGCGCACATACCCCCACAGCACCCCCATGAGGATGCCCAGCAGAGCATCCACGCAGGCCACCGCAAAGCCGATGGTCAGGCTGTTGCGGGTGCCCGCCCAAATCTGGCTCCACAAATCCTGCCCTAAGTTGTTAGAGCCGAAGAGGAAGTCCTTGCCCGGGGCCTGGTCGCTGGCCCGGACGCTTTTCACAATGGGGTTGCCCGCCTCGTCCAGCTTGGGCTGAAGGGTAAAGGGGTCAATCTCTTCCACCGTTATCCAGTAGATGGTATTGGCCTCCCGCCCGTAGGGGAGCATGGGTTCCAAAAAGGTGAACAGCAGGGTGACGGCGATGAGAATAAGGAAGAAGGAGGCCGTCTTATTCTTGAAAAAGGCCCGCAGGGTGGAGCCCCAGTAGGAGTAGTTGGAGTAACCTCCCCGCTCCCCGGCGGTGGGGTCATAGGGGGCGAACTGGAACAGCTCTTCCTGGGTGAATTCCTTCCGGGCGGCGGCATTCAGGCTGTCGGCCAGGGCCTGGGTTTTTGCGTCTTTCCATCGAAACAGAGCCATCAGCGGCCACCCCCCTTCTTGCCCAGGCTGATGCGTGGGTCCACCAGAGCCATGAGAATGTCCCCGGTCAGCAGGCCCAGAATGGAGATGGAGGCATAGATGAGGACCAGGGCCTGAACCAGGGTGTTGTCCTGAATTTGAATGGAGGTCACCAAAAGCCCCCCCATGCCGGGGATGGAATACAGGCTTTCCACATAGAGGGAGCCCATGAGGGTCAAAATCACCGAGGTGGGAATGAACTGCACCAGGGGGACAAAGGCGTTGCGGAACACATGTCTGCGGGAAATGGCCGAGTTAGGAACCCCTTTGGCCCGGGCCAGCTTCACATAGTCCTTGTTGCTCTCATCCACCATGTACCGCCGCAGCCACATGGCATAGTAGGCGATGTTGCCCAGGCTGAGGGAAAGCACAGGTAAAATCCAGGTGGACAGGTCGTCCACCCTGAAACGCATGGAGAGGTTCAGAAGGTCGGTGCCGTAAAATTGGATAAGCAGGTAATAGACCGCCGCCGGGATGGCCTGAATAATCACCACAAAAACGGTGCCCAGCTTGTCCCCGATCTTCCATTTTGTGCGGGTGGAGCGGGCCATGAGGATGCCAAGGGGCAGACCGATGGCCAGGGCAATGCCCAGGGAAATCATGCCAATGGTAAGGGAGAGGGGCATTTTCTGCCCTACGATTTGGGTGACAGGCACGTTGACCAAATATTTGTGGGATACACCCAAATCCCCCTTCACAAGCCCCGACCAGAAGTGGCCCAGCTGGACGGGGAGGGGGTCGGTAATGCCGAGCTGTTGAAGCCCTACCCGAATTTGGGTCTGGCTCATTTTCTCAAAGTTTTGAAAATAGCCCTCAATGGGCATGAGCCGCAACAGGGCAAAGAGAATGGTGATGATAATGAACAGGGTCAGAAGAGAGCGTGCAAGACGCTTTCCGATGTACGTTACCATGGGCGTAGACCTCCTTTGGGGGGTGGGCTTGTGCGCTGAAACAGCGGGGGGATGCTCCCACCGCTGTTTCAGAACACAAAAACAAACAGGGAAACAGGGGAGGGAAGGCCACCTCTTCTGGTGGCCTTCCCGTCGCTGTGTGGGGAGCCGGATTAGCCGGCGTTGGCGATGGCGGCGGCTTTAGCGGTCTGCCAGTCAGCATAGAGGGTGTTGAACTGTTCCATGCTCATGGGGGCGTCCAGCAGGTGCTGACCCTTGAACCGCTGAAGGGCCAGACCATAGGGGGCATACTGGGCCTCAAACACGTTCACCCGGGTGGCCACATAGCCGTTGCTGGAAACGTGGAAGGGGATGACGATGGCATGCTCAATGAGGAAGGCCTCGGCCTGGGCAAAGGCGGTATAGCGGGCGGCTTCATCATCGGTGATGGCCTTGGCGGCCTCCACCAGGGCGTAGTACTCGTTGACCAGGGCCTGGGTGGCCTCGCTCTTGTTGTCGCAGGTCTTGTCGGCCACCGAGCGGGAAGCGTCCTGGTTCATGAAGTTATAGGTGTTGTTGCTCTTGAAGGGGTCGGTCCAGGTCTGGGGGTCGGCGTAGTCGGCACCCCAGTTGCACTTCATCAGGCCGAAGTCGCCGGTACGGCGCACGGCACCCAAGAAGCCGGTGGAGGGGCCGGCCTCGACAATCACGTCGATATAGTCCTTGCCCAGCAGGCCCTCGAGCTGCTGCTCCATGACCTGGCACTCCTTATCCCAGTTGGCGGTGGAGGGGTTATAGCGGGTATAGACCTTGATGGGGAAGGTGGCCCCGGCGGCGGTCAGCTCTTCCACGGCCTTGGCCTTATAGGCAAGGGCCTGGTCGGCGTTGAAGCTGTCCCTCTCGGTGATGGGCTTCAAAGCGGGATACTGGGTGAAATCAAGGCCTGCCCCGTTGGCGAAGGTGGGGGGCGTAATGGTGTTGGTCAGTAGGCTTTGGGGGTTCTGGGGGTCCTGCACGCTGACGGCGTTCACCCGGTCCAGACCGGCCAGGATGGACTGGCGGAAATTCTCGTTGTTGACGGCCAAAATCCAGTTGTCCGGCTCCAGAGAAGCATCAAAGCGAGGCTCAAAGTTGAAGGCATAGAAGTAGGAATAGGCGGGGCTGGGACGGCTGGGGGATACCATGGCCCGCTTGGTGGCGGTGTCGGTGAGCCAGGCGTTCAGAAGGGAAGCGTCCAGCTGGGCCCAGTCCACCTCGCCCCGGACAAACTGCTCGGGGGCCAGGGTGCCTGCGCTGTTGTTATAGAGGAACTCCAACTTGTCAAGATGCACGTTGTCCTTGTCCCAATAAGTGGGGTTTTTCACCAGAATACGCTGGTTCTGGGGCTCAAACTTGCTCATGAGGAAGGCACCGTTGTAGAGGATGGTGTCCGGCCCGGTTGCGGCACCGAAGCTGTCCCCCTTTTCCTCCAGGAAGGGGCCGTAGACTGGCATATAGCTGGAGTAGCTCAAAACAGAGGGGAAGTAGGAGCAGGGGCCTTCCATGGTGTAGACCAGGGTATAGTCGTCCACGGCCTTCACGCCCACATCCTCAAACTTGACCTCGGCCACGGGCTCGATGGGGTTGCCGTCCTGGTCGGTGGTCTTGGTGCCGTTTTCACTTTCCAGCAGATAGGCGGTGTAGTCATAATAGGCCTCGGCATTTTTTACGATGCCGTTATACATATACTGGTTGCCTGCCTCGTTGGCGGCCTCATTGGCCCATTTGGCGGCCGTGACCCAGTCGTGGGCGGTGACCTCGGCCACTTCCTTGCCGGTATAGTCTACCCACTTGACCCCCTTGCGGATGTGGAAGGTCCACTCGGTGTTATCGGCATTGGGCTCCCAGCGTTCGGCCAGGGAGGGAATCATGACGCCATAGGGGTCATACTCCACCAGGCAGTCCACAGTGTTGGCCGACATCTGCAAATCGTTGGTATTGCCGGTGTATAGGTAGTTAAAGGTAGTCACTTCGCTGGCATAGAGCTGGGTGTATACGGCCTCGGCAGGGGCATTACCCGAGGGAGGAGGGGTCGCTTCGCCGCCCTTACCACCGCCGCAGGCCGCAAGGCCCAGGGTGAGCACGGTGGCAAGGCCAAGGGCCAGAGCACGTTTGACGTTCTTCATACAATCTCCTTCTTTCCAGTTGTTTCGTTCCGCAAAAGCGGAGGTATTGAAAGCCCCCATGGGCCGACAATCAAGACTTAGGAGTGCCAGTCGGTAACAGGAACCGAGGTGATGCCAAGGCCGGGGGCTTCGGTCATGGTGACGGTGGCTTCGTCAAAAATGGGGCCGCCCTCAAAGGGGTCCACGGCGCAGAGGGAGGGGCCGTCCAGGTCGGCCATGGTCACAATGCTCTGCCCACAGCAAAGATGGGCGGCCGCCGTCACGGCCAGCTTGCTTTCCAGCATACAGCCGGTCATGCAGGCCACCCCGTGGCTTTGGGCAATGCCGCAGAGCTTGAGGGCCTGCCAGATGCCGCCGGTTTTCATCAGTTTGATGTTGATGAGGTCGGCCGCCCGCTCCCGAATGATGGTCACGGCATCCTGGGCCGAGAAAACCGCCTCGTCGGCCAGAATGGGGGTCTGAACCCGCTGGGTGACGTATTTCAGCCCCTCCAAATCGTGGGCCTTCACAGGCTGTTCCACCAGCTCGATGTTCAGCCCCTTATCCTCCATGGCCGAGATAATGGCCACCGACTGCCTGGGATCCCAGCCCTGGTTTGCGTCCACCCGAATGAGGGGGGCGGGGCCCACGGCCCGGCGGATGGCGGCAATGCGCTCCACATCGGCCAGCCCCTCCTTTCCTACCTTGACCTTCAAAATGTCATAGCCCCGGTGGACGGCCTCCACACTGTCTTGGAGCATCTGGTCAATGGGGTTGACCGAGATGGTGATGTCGGTCTGAAAGCTGGGCTTGGCACCCCCCAGAAGCCGCCAGAGGGGGGCGTTCCACCGCTTGGCCCACAGGTCGTAAATGGCCATGTCAACGGCGGCCTTGGCCGAGGTGTTATGCAGGATGCAGGTATGCAGCTTGCGCTGAATGCCCTCCAAGTCCTCAATGTCCATGCCAAGGAGGGCGGGGCGAATGAAATCCCGGATGGCGCAGAGGATGCTGCCCATGGTGTCCCCGGTGATGACGGCGGTGGGAGGGGCTTCGCCATAGCCAACCTCGCCGGTGTCGGTCACAATGCGTACCGCCACGTCCTCCACCCGCTCCACCGTCCGCAGGGCGGTTTTGAAGGGGTGGGCCAGGGGCAGGGAGATGGAGCCGGTTTGAATATCGAGAATGACCATGAAAAATCCTCCGAACTTGCAATTTTGCATATGGAAAATTTCATAAA
>CAZHWK010000073.1:0-1735 GCA_964536405.1 uncultured Oscillospiraceae bacterium | reverse complement strand
GTTCATCTAATTAAATTGTTTTTCGTCCTATCTTTTTTGGGCGGGGAAAGTGGAAATGCACCGTCCGACCGGAGTAGTTGCAGATTGCAAAGAAAATTGCAAAGGGAAAAAGATTGTGATAAAATAAAAAAGTCCCATAAATGGGACATTGAATGGTGTAAGATAGGGGGAAGAAAGGGGGTATGCGCCATGGCAAAAGGAGCCAATCAGAAGTTAAAACTGCTCTTCTTGAAGCAGATTTTGGAGCAGAAAACCGACGAGGAGCATCCCATTACCACGCCTGAGCTGATTGAATGGCTGGCCAAAGAAGAGATTACGGCCGAGCGCAAGAGCATCTATGACGATATGGATGCCCTGCGCCGCTTCGGGGTGGATGTTCAGAGCAGGAAGGGAAAAAGCCAGGGGTGGTTCATCGGGGAGCGGGACTTTGAACTGGCCGAGCTGAAGCTGCTGGTGGATGCGGTACAGGCCTCCCGCTTTTTCACCCGGCGCAAAAGTGCCCAGCTTATCGGCAAGCTGGAGCGGCTGGCCAGTGCTTCCCAGGCCAAGTCCTTGCAGCGGCAGGTTTTTGTGGACCGGCGGGTCAAGACCATGAACGAGAGCATCTATTACCATGTGGATAAGCTCCATACCGCCCTGGCCGCCGGGAAGAGCGTAACCTTTAAATACTTTGAATATAATGTAAGCAAGGAAAAAATATTCCGGCGGGAGGGCAAACGGTATGCGGTTCAGCCCTACGGTCTGGTGTGGGACAGCGAAAATTACTACCTGGTGGGCTTTGACCGTTCTAAGGGGGATGTGCGCCACTACCGGGTGGATAAAATGGCCGAGCTGGCGGTGGTGCAGCTTCCCGACCTGCCCGGAATAGGCGGGGAGCCCTTTGATATGGCGGCCTATGCGGGCAAGCACTTCGGTATGTTTCGGGGCCGGGAGGGGAGCCTGCGCCTGCGGTGTAAAAATCGGATGGTGGGGGTTATTCTGGACCGGTTTGGGCAGGAAGTCATGCTTATCCCCGATGGGGAGGGGCACTTCACCGTGACGGTGGAGGCGGTGGTATCCCCCCAGTTTTACGGCTGGCTCTTCTCCCTGCATGACGGGGTGGAGCTCACCGCCCCGGACTGGGCAGTGGAGGAATACCGGGAGCAGCTGCGCCTGGCCCTAACTGGGGGGAAATAGCCCGGGCGTGATCCGGCAAGGCCTTTGGGCGGGGGAGTTAAGCCCAGGTTTCCCAGATTTCCGGGTGGTAGCCAACAGTGGCCTGCTTGCCGTTGCGTACGATGGGCGTTTGCAGCAGCTTGGGGTTTTCCAGCAGCTTTTCAAATTTGTCTGCATCGTAGGCCAGATATTGGAGCAGGGGGGCGTCCGGGCTTTTGGGGTCAATGAGGGCCTCAAGCCCCACGGCCGAGCGTACCGAGGTCAGTTCGCCCTTGGACATGCCGAATTTAATCAGGTCCACCAACTGATATTTGATGCGCCGTTCCTTGAACCAACGCTCGGCTTTTTTTGTATCAAAGCACTTGCTTTTGCCAAAAATCTGAATGTTCATGGGAAGTCCTCCTTTACTTTTTTAGGATAGCATAGATGAAGAATGTAGAAAAGATATTTTTTCGTCAAAAAAGTATTGACAGGAGGAGGATTGAATGGTATCATATCACTTGCGCTGAACGGCGTGTGTAGTGTATGCGCGAGTGGTGGAATTGGTAGACTCGCTGGCTTCAGGTGCCAGTGTTCGCAA
>CAZHWK010000072.1:2396-7767 GCA_964536405.1 uncultured Oscillospiraceae bacterium | reverse complement strand
GTCTGCGGCATGACTGTTTTTGGATTAGGGTAAAAAAGGCACTTACCGGTAGCACTCGGCCAGCCTGCGGAAGGCGGGCAGGGAGCGGGCGATAAGCCCGGGGGAAACGCAGTAGGACAGGCGCATATGGCCCGGACAGCCAAAGCCGGTGCCGGGGACCAGCAAAAGGTCAAATTCCTTGGCCTTTTCGCAGAAGGCCAAATCGTTGGGGATGAGGGTGCGGGGGAAGAGATAGAAGGCTCCGTCGGGAGCCACGCAGGAAAAGCCCATATCCCCCAAGGCGGTGAGCAGGGTATCCCGGTTGCGGGCGTAAACCGACAAATCGGCGGTCTGCCCGGCACACTGGGCGGCCACCCGCTGGAACAGGGAGGGGGCACAGACATAGCCCAGGCTCCGCCCCGCCCCGCAGATGGCGGCATAGACCAGCTCGGCCTCGTCGCAGGTGGGAGGGACCAGCACATAGCCCATCCGCTCCCCGGGCAGGGAGAGGGATTTGGAGTAAGAGTAGCAGACCAGGGTGTTGGGGTAACAGCCGGGCAGCCAGGTGGCGGCGGCCTGCCCATAGACGATTTCCCGGTAGGGCTCGTCCGAAATGAGCCAGATGGTGTGACCGTACTGGGCACTTTTAGCGGTCAGCAGGTCGGCCAGCTTTTGGCAGGTCTGGGGGGAGTAGACCGCCCCGCTGGGGTTGTTGGGGGAATTGACCACAACCCCCTTGGTGCGGGGGGTAATGGCCCGCTCCAAAGCTTCAAAGTCAATTTGGAAGGCTTCGGTTTCGGCGGGAACCAGGGTCATTTTGGCCCCGGCGTTCTGGATGAACACCTTATATTCCGGGAAATAGGGGGCCATGACCACGAATTCGTCCCCGGGGCAGGTCAGGGCCTTGAAGCAGCAGCACAGGGCGGCCGCCGCCCCGGCGGTGAGGTAGAGATGCTCGGCGGTATAGCCGCCCCCAAAGCGGGCGTTCAGGTCCCGGGCCAGGGCGGAGCGAACCTCCAAATCACCCTGGGCCGAGGTATAGCCGTGGAGGGAAACCGGGTTCCCCTGGGTGAGCAGCCGGGTGGCCGCCTGGGCCACGGTGGCCGGAGGGGGGACGCTGGGGTTGCCGATGGAGAAGTCAAAGACATTTTCCGCCCCCACCTGGGCGGCCCGGACCTTGCCGAACTCAAACAGCTCCCGGATGACCGAGCGGGCGGTCCCCAGGGCCAGCATTTCTTCGGACAGACGGCTCATTGCCCAACCTCCATATCCACGCAGACCCGGTCGGTCAGGCAGGCTTCCATCCGGTTGCGGAAGGCCATGTGAAGGGGATGAGCGTAGTAGTTTTGCAGGGCGGTCCAGCTCTCAAACTCGCAGTACAGGCCCAAATCATGGGTGCCGGCCCCCAGGTCGGCATCCACCTCGGCCAGAGAGAGCCCTTCGATTTTACTGACCATATCCCGGAAGCTGACTTGAACCGAGGCAATGACGGCCAGCCGGTCGTTGACGGCGGGGGTGAAGTTCCAAAAAAGCATGTGACGAATCATCAGTACGGCCTCCCATTTCTTGGCGAAGGCGGCGGTAAAGCCGCTGTATGGTCTTTGTAACAAAATAATTGTATCACACGCAGGAAAAAAGGGGAGAGGGCAAAATAGCTAAAATATTAGGCCATCCCCCTTTTTGTATTGTGCAAAAAAGGCGGTTATTTTGTCACAGGTCTAATCCACTTCCGGCTCCAAAAATACCGGGTTCCCGGAATGGCCTTGGCCAATACATCCAGAATGGTGATGGCCCCGTAAAGGGGGAGGAAGGGAAGCTTGAGCCAGAGCCCGGCCACCAGGGCCAGGGGAATGCTGATGACCCAGACCCCGATAAAGTCCAGAATGGTGCCGGTTTTGGCATCGCCGCCCGCACGGAAAATACCCATGATAAGGATAAAGGAGAGGTAGCGCACCACATAGCTTAGACAGACCACCACAATAAGCCCTGTAATAATCTGGGCTACCTCGGGTGGCTGGGAAAATATGGCGGTGATGGGGCGGCGGAACAAGATGAGCACAGCCCCCAGCGTGCCCCCCAGTATCGGGGTCCAGCACAGGAAGGCCTTTGCCTCCCCATAGGCCTCCTCCAGGTTGCCTGCCCCCACCTGCTTGCCCACCATGGCGGCGGTGGCGTGGCTCAGGGCGATGAAGGCGGTGACCGTGAAGGCGTCGATGGTGCGAAAGGCGGTGAGGGCGGCAAATTCGTTGGTGCCGATGCGGCCATAGACCATGTTCAGCACCGTGGTGCCCAGGCCCCACAGGGCCTCGTTGACAAAGACGGGCAAAGAGAGGAAGAAATACCGTTTTGTAAAATCCAATCGGAAGGAGAAAAGGGCCTTGAGTGGGGCGATGGCCAGGGTGCGGAACAGTCCCCCCAGCAGCAGCATCAGCCCCAAATTCACCCAGCCCGACACGGCCGAGCCGATGGCTGCCCCGGCAATGCCCAGGCGGGGGAAGCCGAAGTTGCCGAAGATGAGGGAGTAGTTCAGGAAGATGTTCACCAACACTCCCACCAGGGAGCCGACGAGGGGGATATGAACCTGCTCGGTGGAGCGCAGAAGGGTGCCCACCACCATGGAAAGGGCCATGGCGGGGTAGGTGAGGCCCACGAAGCGCAGATAGGGGACGGCTTCGGCGGCGGCAACGGCGTCATTGGTGAACAGAGCCAGCACCAGCCGGGGCTGAAAGCAGGTCAAGGCCATGGCCAGCAGGGAGATAACGGCGGCGGCGGTGAGGGCCAGGCCGTAGGCCTGGTGGATGCCCTGCCGGTTCTCGGCCCCCCAATACTGGGCAAAGAAAATAGCGGCCCCCGAGGTCAGGCCGAAGATAATCACGTTGATTAAATTGTTCCAGGCCGCCCCATAGCCCACAGCGGCCAGGGCGTTGGGGCCCAGGTTGCTGATCATCAGGGTGTCCACCAGAGAGAAGGAGGTGGTCAGAAGCTCCTGGGCCATGATGGGCAGAGCGATGGCAAGGGCACGCCCCAGAAAGGCGGGAGTGCCGAAGTAAGTTTGTAGACGGGACATAAGTTCTCCTTTACAGCGGAAAATGAAAAAGGGGTGGGAGGGGGTATGTGCCCCTCCCACCATAGATAGTCTGAATACCGGTCAGTCATTCATCAAGTTGGCCTTATCCAGCAGATAGAAGGCCAGGGAAAGAACCATGGCCACCACGGCGGCCAAGGTCATGCCGGAAATGGACACTGCCCCGAAGGTGAGGGTCAGCCCCGACAGGCCGGCCACAAAGACCACCGAGGTCAGGATGAGGTTGCGGCTCTTGCCGTAGTCCACCTGCTTGTCCACCAGGATACGCAGGCCCGAGGTGCCGATCATGCCATAGAGCAGGAAGGTGATGCCCCCGATGACGTCCCCGGGGATGGTGGCGATGAAGGCGGACAGGGGGCCCACAAAGGCCATGAGGATGGAGATGACAGCGGCCCCGGCGATGACCTGAACCGAGTAGACCCCGGTGACTGCCATGACCCCGATATTTTCGCCATAGGTGGTGGTGGGGACGCTGCCCACAAGGCCGGAAATGGCCGAGGAGAGGTTGTCCCCCAGCAGGGAGCGGTGCAGGCCCGGGTCCTTAAGCAAATCACGGCCCACGATCTTGCTGGTGACTACCTGGTGGCCGATGTGCTCGGCCGTGATGACCAGAATAACGGGTACAATGGTGAGGATGGAGTTGAGGTCAAACTTGGCCAGGTGGAAGGCGGGCATGGTGAACAGGGCCACGTCCTTCAGGGGGGAGAAGTCCACAACCCCCACCAGGCAGGCCGTGATATAGCCGCAAATCATGGCGATAAGCAGGGGGATGACCGAGAAGAACTTGCGGAAGAGCACCGAGCCAAAGACAGCCACCCCAAGGGTGACGGCAAAGACCACAATGTCCCCGGTGCGGGTGGTTTCGGTGAAGAGGTTGGCACCGGTGCTGCCCAGGCTGCCGTCCCCGGCCACGGTGAGGGAGGCCAGCTCCAGTCCGATGAGGGCCACCACAGGGCCCATGGCGGCGGGAGGAAGGACTACATCAATCCAGGCGGTGCCGAATTTCCAAACAATGAGGGCCATCAAACAGCCCAAAAGGCCTACCACAACAAAGCCGCCCTGAGCGTACTCGAAGCCCTTTTCAGCGATGATAATGGATGCGGGCGCTAAAAAAGCAAAGCTGGAGCCCAAATAGGCGGGAGCTTTGCCTTTTGTCAAAAAGATGAAAAGGAGGGTGCCGAAGCCGTTCATGAAAAGAACAATGCCGGAGTTGATGCCGAATACCATGGGAACCAGTACCGAGGCCCCAAACATGGCGAACACATGCTGGACCGAAAGGGGAATAAGCTGGGAAACCGGGACCTTTTCCTCTACGCCGATGATACGCTTGTTGTCCATAGAAAATACCGCCTCTCTCAAATTATCGCTGGAAAGTATATCATGCCGAAGAGGGCGTGTAAAGAGAAAAATACCGAGAAATGGGAAGAAAAAGAGAACGGGCAGTTGACAGGGGAGAGAAAAAGGTGCTATGATAAACAAAATAGAGGAGGTGTGTGGATGTCGGTTCAGGCTGTTCTCAACTAAATGAAGTGGAAGGCGTGGCAATGGCGGGCGTAGGCCCAATGTGCCGCCCTTTGAGAACATACCTGAGAGAGATTTCCAAAATACACCTTTCGTTGTATCTGCCCGCAGGGAGTTTCTGCGCCGTTTTCGGCGTGGTATGTTCTCCTGTGGGCTTTTTGCTGTTTAAAATAAACCATAAAAAGGAGTGCGTGTATGAAACCGCAATCTGTTCTTGATGCCTAAGCAAAGGCTATGAAACAGCGTCAAGACAAAGCCTTGTATGAAAAAATAGCCTTTGCTCATCTGTATTTTTTATAAAAATGAGGAGCATAAGGAAGATGAAACGAAATAAAGAATACGTGGCGGCCCAGCGGGCCGAACGAAAAAAAGAGAAGTATGCCAAAGCCGATTACCGCCGGCCCCCCTGCTTGGAGAGCTTTACCTGCCGGGCCTGCGGGGCCCCGGTGGGGCCCGAGGGGGCGGGCAGCCACCACCGCAACCACTGCCCCTGGTGCCTGTGTAGTCTGCACGTGGATGAAACGCCCGGAGACCGGGCCTGCGACTGCCACGGGGTGATGGAGCCGGTGGCGGTCTGGGTGCGCAAGGGGGGCGAGTGGGCCATCATTCACCGCTGCCGCATCTGCGGGGAGCTTTGCTCCAACCGGGTGGCGGCCGATGATAACCCGGCCCTCCTGCTGTCTATGGCCCTGAAACCTCTGGCCCAGCCGCCCTTCCCTCTGGACAGGGTGGAGGAAATGATGAGCCGCTAGAAAAAAGCGGGGATCGCCATTCATATTCTGTGGG
>CAZHWK010000072.1:0-2386 GCA_964536405.1 uncultured Oscillospiraceae bacterium | reverse complement strand
GGCCACGCCCCACATTTTTTCCACAGGAGCCAGCGTTATGGGTGAAAAAGGTGGAAGGCCGCCCCTTTTAGTGATATAATGTTGGTGAAAATAGGTGAAAAGCATCTTTGCACATGGAAGATTTGGATGGGAGGATTTTTATGAAAAGACGACTTCTGGCAGGCATAGCCGCTTTGGCACTGTGCTGTACTGCGTTGTCCGGCTGTACAAAAGAGCGATACACCGCCACATGGGAGTACAGCCACCATACCGCCCCTGATGAAGAGCGGTACCGAACCGTTCTGGCCGACCCGGAGAAGCTGGAGGAGGGCGGCTCGGTTTTTGCGCTGAAAGAAGCTGTGGCGGATTGGAGCGGACTGAACTTTGGCGGACTGTCACGGAAGGATGATGTTTGGGGCTATGACGTGAGAAGCACCGACCTTTCCGAGGAGGATTTGAGCGGGATAGAACGGATGGAAGACCTTTCGTTCAATAGTGATACCATTTGGCCGGAGAAGCTCCCGGCGGGGTTTGACCCGGAGGAGGTTCTGGAATTCAATAAAAACCCAGGATTGGGTATTCGGGCCCTGCACGAACAAGGAATGACCGGAGCCGGGGTGGGCATTGCCATTCTGGACCAGGCATTGCTCCTTGAGCATGAGCAGTATCGGGATCATCTGATGTATTATGAACGAATTCATTGCGCAGAAGACCAGGCCCAGATGCATGGCTCGGCCGTGGCCAGCATTGCCGTGGGCAAAGACCTTGGGGTTGCACCGGGGGCAAGGCTTTATTATATGGCCGAAACCGCAGGACATTTTGACAGCAGCGGAACATACGAATTTGATGCGTCTATCCTGGCCGACTGCATCCTTCGGGTTTTGGAAATCAACCGGCATCTCCCCGAAGGGGAAAAAATCAGAGTGATTTCCATTTCAAAAGGCTACGGCAAACAAGATTTGGGCTATGAGGCGTTGACCAGTGCCATAGAGCAGGCCATGGAGGAACATATTTTTGTGCTCACAACCAGCACAAAAGAATACTATGGCTTTACCTTGATGGGAATGGACCGTGATTACCTTGCGGATCCGGATGATGCCCACTCTTATGGTCCGGCTGGTTGGCTGGCGGATAACTTTTATAAAAATCCCAGTGCCTATCAAGATTTTATTTTGGTGCCTATGGGGTCGAGAACCTATGCGGGGTCTACCGGTACTGCTGATTATGAAATCAGCAAGCAGGGCGGGCTGAGCTGGGCGGTGCCGTGGTTTGCCGGATTTTATGCCCTTTGCTGTCAAGTGAAGCCGGATATTACGCCCAGGGAATTTATTGAAACCGTAAGGGCCACAGGAGTGACGACCCAGATAGAGCACGAGGGACGTACCTATGAGTTTGGAAAGATTGTGCAGCCTGCTGCCGTCGTCGAAGCACTAACAAAATAGTCCCTGCTACATAAAAAGAAAGCCGTCCTGCCGCTGAGGAAATCTCAGCGGCAGGACGGTTTTTGCTATAAAAAAGAGGGTAATTCCTTGTACCTTTTTTCTCCTAGTGGTATAATGTTTCGACCAATTCAAGAAAAGGGGCGAGTATTATGACATACAAAGAGGAATTTATTACATTTATGGTGCGGTCCGGGGTGCTGACCTTCGGGGACTTTACCACCAAGTCGGGCCGCAAGACCCCCTATTTCATCAACACCGGCAACTATAAGACTGGGGCCCAGGCCGCCCAGCTTGGGGACTATTACGCCGCCTGTATTCAGGAGAATTTGCCCGAAGGCATCGACTGCCTGTTTGGCCCCGCCTATAAGGGCATCCCCCTGGCCGTGGCCGCCGCTTCCAGCCTGTACCGCAGCTATAACCGGGACCTGCCCTACTGCTTTAACCGCAAGGAGGCCAAGGACCACGGAGAGGGCGGCTCCATGGTGGGCTACAAGCCCCAGGCCGGGGATAAGGTGGTCATCGTGGAGGATGTGGTCACCGCTGGAACCGCCGTGCGGGAGTCCATTGAGCTGTTCAAGTCGGTGGCTCCTGTGGAGATGAAGGCCCTCATCGTTTCGGTGGACCGGATGGAGCGGGGTACCAAGGACTGCTCCACCCTGGACGAGCTGCGTCAGGACCACGGCATCGCCGTGTATCCCATTGTCACCGTGCGGGAAATCATTGCCTTTTTGCACAATTGTCCGGTGGACGGAAAGGTTTACATTGATGACGCTATGAAGGAACGGATGGAAGCCTATTTGAAGGAATATGGGGCAAAATAAATAGAAGTGCGAAGGATAGGCCCATAGGGGAGCTAAGCTAGACCGGAGACAAAAAAACAGGTTGCCGCAGGCAACGGCATTTTTTGCGCAGGTCGTACTTAGCGACCCGGCCATGGGCCCAATCCGCAGCATGACAGCGTCGTC
>CAZHWK010000071.1:7610-7820 GCA_964536405.1 uncultured Oscillospiraceae bacterium | reverse complement strand
ATCTTTACAAGAAGCTGTGATGGGTTTGTACGAGGAAAGCATTTGAAAGCTATCCTAGAGGATGATTTTCCATCTTGGATTATTCCATATATTTTTAAACTGACAGACGAATATGTTATCGAAATTCTCAATACGGCATATTTAATGTTACCAAAGGAAAGAGCAGAAGAACTGCAGAGATTTTGTGCTTTCAACATTCAAAAATTTTTG
>CAZHWK010000071.1:0-7600 GCA_964536405.1 uncultured Oscillospiraceae bacterium | reverse complement strand
ATTGGAAGAAAGCTTTATTCAGATTATTTTGGGTATACGAGAAGTATGGAAAATCTACGCACAAAATGAGCATTTGACGCAAGAGGGCCCCGGAACACTCTGTTCCGGGGCCCTCTGTTTCATTTTGTCTTACTTCGTGGCAATGTTCAGCACAGCCTCAGCGCCCGTGGAGGCCACGGTGACACTGGTCAGGCCACTGGTGTCCTCAGCCTTCTCCCGGCCCAGCAGGTCGAAGATGCCCTTGGCATCCACATAGTAGTTGCCGCCGGCGGCAAAGGCAGAAACCTCCTCGGCGGTGCCGTCCACGGTGACGCTCAAGGTCTGGACGTTCACAGCGGGGGGCACCTCACCGAAGGGGGAGGTGGTCAGGGGGGCGGCTTCATAGACCCCGCCCTTGGTGATGACCACGCCGTCCTTCCACTCCACGTTAAAGGCCCCGGCGGTGCCCTTCAGGGCGGTGGCCAGGTCACGCAGGCGGAAATAGTGGGTGATGGCATCATCCTTGCCCAGCCCAAGGGCGTCGGCACTTGTCAAGACACCGTCCACAATGACGTTATTCTTCTCGTTCAAATTGATGCTCTTGCCATAGGGGGTGGCCAGCCGTCCGTCGTTAATCATTTCCACATAGGTGGCACGCTGGGGGTTGTCCAGCTGGAGGTCCACACCGGTAATTTTCCAGTTGTTGTCCACAGCAGGGGCCACGGGGGAATGTTCGGCAAAGTAGGCCACAATCATGTCCCGGATGGAGTTGGAGGACTCCCACTCCTTCTTGCCCTCAATCAGGCCACCCGACTTCAGGGCCGAGGAATAGCGGTAATTGTTCACCGCCAGGGTAAGGGTCTGCTCGTCGGTGAGGGGCTTGCCCTTGAACATCACGTTCTCAATCCGCTCCCCCTTGGGCTTGGAGAGGTTGATTTCATAATCCACCCCGGCGAACATATCGTACAGGTAGCCGGGATACTCGGGGTCGAAGCTAATGTTGATGTCTCCGGGCACCCACTGGTTATAGCACTCGGCCGACCACTCCATATAGGCCTTCAGTTCCTTGCCGGTGACCGTGACCCGATACAGGGTATTGTCAAACTTATAAATGTCAAAGATGTTACCGTAATTGATGTTGCCCTCGGGCAGGTCGCTGGTATCCTTGAAGAGGGCGGCGGCCGACACGTCGGCTCCCGAGTTCTCCAGCTGGATTTTGTTAATCAGGTCCATGACGGCGGTATCCCGCAGCTTGCCCTCGGGCAGACCGGCAATCTCGTTCACGGGCTGGAACTTGGCGGTGGTAACCCCCAACGGCTCGCCGGGCTTGCCGTCGTCGCCGGTTCCGCCCTTAATGTAGTCAATGGTCTTCTGATGGGCCTCGGCCACCAGGGGAATTTCCCGAATGGCGGTGCTGGGGGCGGTGTTGGCCATGTCCACCACATCCACGGTGGCGGCCACAATCTTATTGTCCTTATCCAGGGTCAGGTCAAAGCGGGCAATATCCCGGCCGCCGTTACGCACGCCGCCGATGACCACGTTGCCCTCCTGCTCCTTGACCACCACATGGTTATGGGCCACCTGAAGCACGTCCACCTGGGGATTGTCCTCCAAAATCTTGCGGGCCGAGTCGGAACCGTTTTCCTCGTCAAACTCGGCATACAGGCCCATGTGGGCCGACACCACAATGATGTCGGCCTTGCCGTTAATCTCGGCAATGGCCTTCTTCACGGCCAGGTTGGCGGCCTCATAGGTGTAGTTCTCGATGCCTTCCTTTCCCCC
Source organism: uncultured Oscillospiraceae bacterium (assembly GCA_964536405.1). Lineage (GTDB taxonomy): Bacteria > Bacillota > Clostridia > Oscillospirales > Oscillospiraceae > JAHHSE01. Next base: position 5,839 of record CAZHWK010000071.1, on the reverse strand, counting down.
GTCCCAGATAGGCACGTCGGGGGTGACCACGCCGATGACGGCAATCTTCACACCGTCCTTCTCCACCATGGTCCAGCCGTGGCCGGTGACCGGCTTACCGTCCTTGCCCACCACGTTGGCGGCCAGCACGGGGAACTTAGCCTGTCCCACAATCTTCTTCATGGTGTCAATGCCCCAGTTAAACTCATGGTTACCCAGGGTCATGGCGTCATAGCCCATGACGTTCATAGCCGCCAAAACGGGGTGGGGCTTGTCAGGGGTCTTGTTATACAAATCGTCGGTCATAATGGTACCTTGGATGGTATCCCCCGCATCAATGAGAATGGTGTTGGGGTTTTCAGCCCGAACCTGCTGGATGTAGGTGTACAGGCGGGCCATACCGTTGTTGGTACTCTCCTTGTCGTCCTCGTAGGAGTAACCCCAAATATTTCCGTGCATATCTGAGGTACCCAAAATGGTAATCTTCTTTTCGCCGTTCCCGGCGGCTAAGGCCCCGGGGACCAGGGAAACCAGCATGGCGGCGGACAGGGCCGCAGCCAGCAGGGCGGAGGCAAGTTTACGATGCTTCATTGTTCGCTTCACTCCTTCCAAAAATTTGCGTGGGTACGTCCTTATTGTAGCAGAGTGCTTGGACGGATACCATAGCATTTTCTAAAATTTTGGGTCAACTTTTTGTCAAAGGAAGGCAAGCGGGCTTTTATTTGCTTTTTTCCAAAAAACAGTGTAAAATAAAGCGTTAAACCCTTAAAATGAAACACCACATTGAAGGAGGTCACATTTTTATGATTCCCTTTTCTCACTACCAAGAGAGTGCCGAGGCCCTGCGGGCCAAAATCGGCGATTTTCAGCCCGAGGTTCTGATGGTCCTCGGCTCCGGCCTTGGCTATATGGGGGACATTGTGGAAAACCCCATCGCCGTCCCCTATGGGGACATCCCCCACTTCAAGGTCTCCACCGCCCCCGGCCACAAGGGCCAGCTGGTTTTCGGCACCCTGTCGGGTAGGCGGGTGGCCGTCATGCAGGGGCGGATGCACCATTATGAAGGCTACTCCTCCGAGGAGGTTGGCTATGCCGTGCGGGTGCTGCGCCTGCTGGGCTGCCCCACCATGATTGTCACCAACGCCGCCGGCGGGGTCAATCTGGACTTCAACGTGGGCGACCTCATGCTCATCACCGACCACATCAAGATTTTCATGGAGTCCCCCCTCCGGGGCCCCAATCTGGAGGAGTTCGGCACCCGGTTCCCCGATGTGTCCTTCCTCTACACCCCCGAGCTGCAAGAGGTAGCCCGCCAGGCCGCCAAGGAGCTGGACATCACCCTGCGGGAAGGCGTGTATATGTACTTCCCCGGGCCCCAGTTTGAAACCCCCGCCGAGGTTCGGCTGGCCCGCACTCTGGGTGCCGATGCCGTTGGCATGTCCACCGCCCCCGAGGCCATTGTGGCCGGTCACTGCGGCATGAAGGTGCTGGGCTTCACCCTGGTGACCAACATGGCCGCCGGAGTTCTGCCCCAGCCCCTTTCCGGGGAAGAGGTCAATGAGGCCGCTGAGGCCGCCCGGGCCCACTTCTCCAAGCTGCTGCTGGCCTGTCTGGAAAAAATGTGAGGTTGTCTATGTCCACACTCTTTCAAAATGTGATTGCCGTCACCATGGACGGCAGCAGAACCGTCCTCCAAAACGCCTATGTGGCAGTGGAGGGAACCCAAATTTCCTATGTGGGCACCGAAAAGCCCCAGGGGAATTTTGAGCAAACCATCGACTGCACAGGCAAGGTCATGATGCCCGGCTTTGTCAACGCCCACACCCATATCCCCATGACCGCCATGCGGGGCTACGGCGGGGGCTGTGATTTGCATACCTGGCTGAGGGAGTATATCTTCCCCACCGAGGCCAAGTGGGACGACCGGGCCATCCGGGCCTGCACCGCCCTGGGTCTGGCCGAGATGATTGCCTCGGGCGTCACCTCCATCGCCGATATGTATATGAATAACGATGCCATCATCCAGGAGGTTTTGGCCGCCGGACAGAGTGCCAACATCTGCTGCGGCGGCACCCAGTTCACCGATGATTTTGACCCCGCCACCCATCACGACTGTATCGTGCAGCAGGAGTTGACCGAGAAGTGGCACGGCCACAATGACGGCCAGATTTTAATCGACGCTTCGGTTCACGGGGAGTATACCTCCCACCCGGCCCTGTGGGAGTGGATGGCCCGCTATGCCTGCGACCACAATCTGGGTATGCACGTCCACCTGTCGGAAACGAAAAGCGAGCATGAGGAATGTATGGCCCGCCACGGCATGACCCCCGCCGCCGTCTTTGAGAAGTACGGCCTGTTTGACGGCCGGGCCATAGCCGCCCACTGTGTCTGGACCACCCCCGAGGACTGGGCCATTCTGCAAAAGCACGGGGTGTCGGCCATCCACAACCCCATGAGCAACCTGAAGCTGGGCAGCGGCATCGCCCCCGTTTCCGCCATGGGCAAGGCCGGGGTCAACGTGGCTCTGGGGACCGACGGTGTTTCCTCCAACAACGCCACCGACCTCTTTGCCGACATGAAGCTCTGCGCCATTCTGGCCTGTGGCTCCACCCACGACCCCCTGGCCATGACGGCCTGGGAGGCACTGGAGGTGGCCACCGTGAACGGAGCCCGTGCCTTGGGCCGGAACACCGGACGCATCGCCCCCGGTTATGTAGCCGACCTCATTTTGGTGGACTTCCAAAAGCCCAATCTCATCCCCTGCCACGATGTGGCGGAAAACCTGGTCTATGCCGCCCATGGGGCCGATGTGTGCATGAATATGGCCCGGGGCAAACTCATATATAAAGATGGGCAATGGCTGAGCATAGATATGCAGCGTATCAAGCAGGAGCTGGAGGGCTATGCTCTTCCCAAACTGTTCGGCTGAAGGAAAGGCGTGTGGTCCCTTGTCAAACCAATCCAATAAGAAAAATACCTTTTTTGGCGGTGCCGCCATTTTGGCCGCCAGTGCAGGCATTGTAAAAATCATCGGGGCTCTGTTCAAAATCCCCCTGATGAGCATCCTGCCCGATGCGGCCTACGGCGACTTTAACGGTGCCTACAATATCTATAACCTCTTTTTGACCATCTCCACCGCCGGTCTGCCCGTGGCCCTGTCCAAGACCATTTCCGAGGCCGACACCCTGGGCAAGCACAACCAAGTCCAGAAGATTTTCCGAGTGGGCTTCTGCCTGTTTCTCATCATGGGGCTCATCAGCTTTTTGTGCATGTCGGTGCTGGCCGGACCGGTGGCCGCCATGGCCATCAGCAACCCCAAGGCAGTTTACTGCGTGCTGGCCCTTTCTCCCTCGGTGCTCTGTGTGTGCCTGATGTCGGCCTTCCGGGGCTATTTCCAGGGCCACTTTGACATGGGCCCCACCGGGGTTTCCCAGGTCATCGAGTCCTTCTTCAAGCTGGTGGTGGGCCTGGGGCTCACCTTCTGGATTTTGTCCCTGGGCCTTCAGCCCCCTGAATTTGGCGGGCAGATGGCCGCTGTGGGGGCCATCATCGGTGTGTCCACCGGCAGTGTGTTGGGCCTTTTCTATATGGTCTGGCGGTACTTCCGGTTCCGCCGCACCGCCCCCTCGGGGCAGGACACCGCCCAGGCCACCAGCCCCATTCTGGCCCAGATTTTGAAGCTGGCCATCCCCATCACCATCGGCTCCTCGGCCCTGGCCATTGTCAATTTGGTGGATACCAAGCTGGTCATGAGCCAGCTGCAAAGCGTATTTTCTAACCCCGCCTATGCCCATCTTTTCCCCAACCTGGCCGATACGGCTGACGCCGCACTGGACCAGGCCCGGAACCTCTACGGCATCTACGGAAAGACCATGAGCCTGTACAGTCTGCCCGCCTTTATGATGGTCCCCCTCACCGCCTGCATTATCCCCGCCGTGTCGGCCGCCCGTGCCCGGCATAACCTGGAAGAGGGCCGCCAGGTCAGCGAATCGGCCATGCGGGTCGGTGTCCTGCTTGCCATGCCCATGGGGGTTGGCCTGTTTGCCCTGGGCGGGCCCATCATTGGTCTGATTGCCCCCGGCATCGACATTTCCATTGCCGGCCCCCTCATGTCCATGCTGGGTCTGGCCTCCATCTTCGTCTGCGTGCAGGTTCTTTGCAATGCCGTGCTTCAGGCCAACGGCCTTGTCAACCTGCCCATTCTCACCGTCATCATTGGTGGCGTGGCCAAAATTGTGGTCAATTATGTTCTGGTGGGCAATCCCAATATCCTCATCAATGGGGCCCCCATCGGTACCCTGTGCTGCTTCGGGCTGGCTTCCCTGCTCAACCTGATTTTTATCAAGCGTGCCATTCCCCACCCCCCAAAGTATGGGCGGGTCTTTGTGAAGCCCCTTCTGGCCTCGGCCCTCATGGGTCTGGCTGCCTGGGGGGTACACGGCCTGTTGGCCAAGCTGCTGCTCGGAATTTCCCGGTTCCAGCGGGTGGATGAACTGACCGGCCTGACCTCCCTTAGCTGGCTGGGTGGAGCCATTTCCACCGCAGGCGGGATTGGGATTGCCGTGGTGGTATATGCTGTTTTGGTGCTGGCCCTTCGGGCCATCTCCAAGGAGGACCTTGCTTTGATGCCAAAGGGTGATAAAATCGCTAAATTTTTGCGGATTTCCTGACGTTTTTCCAAAAATGACTTGCAGAGGACTTGAAAATATGGTAGATTGGGTAAGGAAAAAATCCTACAGTTTCAATGATTTGGTGGACATTGTCCGCCTGCTCCGCTCCCCCGGCGGCTGCCCCTGGGATATGGAGCAAACGCACCAATCCATCCGCCGAAACTTTTTGGAAGAGGCCTATGAAGTTGCCGAAGCCATCGACGAGGAAAATCCCGACCACCTCAAGGAGGAGTTGGGGGACGTTCTCCTCCAGGTTCTTTTCCACGCCCAGATTGAGGCTGAAGAAGGCCGTTTCACTGTGGATGATGTGGCCGACGGCATCTGTCAAAAGCTGATTTACCGTCATCCCCACGTCTTTGCCCAGACCGAGGTTTCGGGTTCGGACGAGGTTCTTCAAAATTGGGAAGAGCTTAAGCGCACCGAAAAGCATCAGGAAACCTACACAGATACCCTCACCGCCGTGGCCCGCTCCCTGCCTGCCTTGTGGCGGGCCGAAAAGGTCCAGAAGAAGGCCAAAAAGGCTGGCTTTGACTGGGACGATGTGGCCGATGCTTTGGACAAGCTGTCCGAAGAGGTGGAGGAACTAAAGCAGGCCATTGCCCAGAACACCAACATCGAGGAGGAGCTGGGCGACCTGCTCTTCGCTGCGGTCAATGTTTCCCGCTTTGTCAAGGTGGACTCTGAGGAGGCCTTGCAGGCCGCCACCGACAAATTTACCCGTCGCTTTGCCCAGGTGGAAGCACTGGCGGGGGACAAGCCTATGACCGCCATGTCCCTGGCCGAGCTGGACCAGCTTTGGGACCAGGCCAAGCAGCAGGAGCGGTCCTAACCCGTGTGTACTGGAAGGCGTTTTCGTCTTCAGTAAATAAACAAAAGATTGCAGGAGGAACTTATACCATGAATAAAGCTGAATTGATCAATGCCGCCACCGAAAAGGCTGGCCTGTCTAAAAAGGACACTGAAACCGCTATCAACGCCGCTATCGACGTTATCACCGAGGCCCTGACCCAGGGCGATAAGGTCCAGCTGGTCGGCTTCGGCGCCTTCGAGGTGAAGGCCCGTGCTGAGCGCATCGGCCGCAACCCCAAGACCAAGGAGTCCATTAAGATTCCCGCTTCCAAGGTGCCTGTGTTAAAGGCCGGCAAGGCTCTGAAGGACGCTGTCTCCAAATAAGCTTCCTCTATGCAAGG
>CAZHWK010000070.1:0-7853 GCA_964536405.1 uncultured Oscillospiraceae bacterium | reverse complement strand
CACCCAGTGGTCGTGTAGTGCCACGGTTTTTTCTTTGGGCCGCCGTTTCTTTTTTTGCCACGCACAAAAAAGAAATGGTGGACGCTTGGCCGGCGGCCGGCCATCGCTCCTCGCTGTCCGCAGACAGCGAAACCCCATCCCTGTGGCGTGGGTTACGGCACTTTTCTCGCCGTCATCAGACGGTGCCCCCGACCCCTGTGGGGTTGCATCGGGCAAAACCTGTCTATACTACCGAAAGGAGAGCGTCCCATGGCCATTCCCGAGCAATTTATCGAAGAACTCTCCGCCCGGTGCGACATTGTGGATGTGGTAGGGGACTATGTACCCCTGACCAAGAAGGGCAAGGACTACTGGGGCCTGTGCCCCTTCCACAACGAAAAATCGCCCTCCTTTTCGGTGTCCCCCGATAAGCGGCTGTTTTGCTGTTTCGGCTGTGGGAAGAAGGGCGTTGGCTCCATTTACTTCATCATGGAGAAGGAGGGGCTGACCTTCCCCGATGCTGTGCGTTTTCTGGCCCGGCGGGCCGGATTGCAGGTGCCCGAAACCGGGGAGGACCCCGGCTTTCGCCAGCGGCGGGAGCGAATTTTGGAGCTGAACAAAAAAGCCGCCCGCTTTTTCTATCAAACCCTGGAAAGCCCCGCCGGGGAGGCCGGGCGGGAGTACCTCTACGGAAAGCGAAAGCTATCCCGGGGGACGGTGACCCGCTTCGGCCTGGGCATGGCCCCCGACAGCTGGGACGGACTGATTACCGCCATGGCCCAGCAGGGCTATGAAAAGCGGGATTTGCTGGACGGCGGTCTGGCGGTGAAAAATCAGAATGGCCGCATCTACGACCGCTTCCGCAACCGGGTCATGTTCCCCATCATCAACATTCGGGGGGAGGTTATCGGGTTCGGGGGCCGTGTGCTGGACGACTCCACCCCTAAGTATCTAAACTCCCCGGACACCCCGGTCTATAACAAAAGCCGCAACCTCTTCGCCCTTAACATCGCCAAGAAGAGCAAGGCCGGACGCATCATCCTCACAGAGGGGTATATGGATACCATCTCCCTCCACCAGGCGGGGTTTGACAGTGCCGTTGCCTCCCTGGGGACCGCCCTGACCCCCGAGCATGCCCAGCTGATTTCCCGATATGCCGAGGAGGCGGTCATCGCCTATGACGGCGACGGGGCCGGTGTGGCGGCGGCCCAGCGGGCCATTCCCATCCTGGAAAAAACCGGGATGAAGGTAAAAGTATTGCGTATCACCGGGGCCAAGGACCCGGATGACTATATTAAGGCCTTCGGGCCGGATGCCTTCCGCAAGCTGATGGACCAGTCAGACAACCACATTGAATATCGGCTCCACCAGATTAGGTCCAAATACAATTTGGAGGACGACGCTCAAAAGGTGGAGTTTCTGCGGGAGTGCGCCGGTCTGGTGGCCGGACTGAGAAGCCCGCTGGAGCGGGATGTATACGGGGCACGGTGCGCCGAGCTGTGCGGGGTCACCCCACAGGCCATGGCCCAGGAGGTCCAGGCCGAGCGAAAGCGGCGGCAGAAGGCCGAGGAAAAGCGGCAGGTTCGCAAGGATTTGAACCCGGCCACCGAGCTTCAGCCCAAGGAGCGGGAGCTGCGGTATGAAAACGTGAAATCCGCCCGGGCTGAGGAGGGGGTGCTTCGTCTGCTGATGCTGGACGAGGGCCTGTTCGCTCATCTGGGCGGCCTGACGGCCGAGGATTTTTCCTCCCCCTTTCTGGGGCAGGTGTATGACCTGCTCCGAAGGCGCAAGGCCGAGGGAAAGCCCATCGAAGCCGACCTGCTGGCCGGGCAATTGACTCCCGAGCAGGTCAACAGGCTGGCCGTCATTTTAAACCAGCCTGAAAGCCTCTCCCACGGGGAGGCGGCCATGGCCGACTATATTGCAACCATTGAGACCGAGCGGGCCAAGCGCAGGGAGGATATGGATCCCCTGCTGGCGGCCCGGCAGAAATACTTAGAAAAAAAGAGCTACGGAGGTACACCCCATGAGTGAGAAGAAAAAGACCGTGACCAAGACCCCGGAAGAACCCGTCATTGACGTGGTTGCCGCCACCAAGGCCGGTAAGCTGGGTAAGGCTGACCGCAAGGCCATGGAGGAGCGGATGGAAACCGGCCGCCTGGAGATTTTGAAGGTGGTAGAAGGGGTCCAGGGGGCGGAGAAGCTCAGCGACCTCATTGAGCAGGGGAAGAAGAAGGGCAAGCTGTCCTCCTCCGAGCTGCTGGAAGTCCTGGAAGAAATGGACCTGGAAAGCGAGCAGATGGACAAAATCTACGATACCCTGGAAAACCTGGGCATCGAAACGGCAGGGGAGGACTATCTCCCCGACCTGCCCGACGATGCCCCTCCCCTGGAAGAGATTGAGGAAATTCCCGAAGAGGAGATCGTGGACCCCAACACCCTGGTGGACTCCTTCGGTATTGATGATCCGGTGCGTATGTACCTCAAGGAAATCGGCAAGGTGGATTTGCTCACCGGCGAGGAAGAGGTACAGCTGGCCCAGGACATGGGGGCCGGGGACGCTGCCCAGGCTCAGCTGGATGAACTGGGAGAAGAACTGGACGAGGAGACCAAAAAAGAGCTGCTCCGCCTGGTGAAGCGTGGCGAGCGGGCCAAGCAGCGTCTGGCCGAAGCCAACCTGCGTCTGGTGGTGTCCATTGCCAAGCGGTATGTGGGCCGAGGGATGCTCTTTTTGGACCTGATTCAGGAGGGCAACCTGGGCCTTATCAAGGCTGTGGAAAAGTTTGATTACACCAAGGGGTATAAGTTCTCCACCTACGCCACCTGGTGGATTCGCCAGGCCATCACCCGGGCCATTGCCGACCAGGCCCGGACCATCCGTATTCCCGTCCACATGGTGGAAACCATCAACAAGGTTATCCGTGTTTCCCGCCAGCTGCTTCAGGAACTGGGCCACGACCCCAGCCCCGAGGAAATTGCCGAGGAAATGAGCATGCCTGTGGATAAGGTGCGGGAAATTTTGAAAATTGCCCAGGAGCCGGTGAGCCTGGAAACCCCCATCGGTGAGGAGGAGGACAGCCACCTGGGCGACTTCATCCCCGACGAGGACGCTTCCGAGCCTTCCGAGGCCGCCTCGGCCACCCTGCTCAAGGAGCAGCTGGTGGATGTGCTGGGGACATTGACCCTCCGGGAGGAGAAGGTGCTCAAGCTTCGCTTCGGCATTGAGGATGGCCGTACCCGCACCCTGGAAGAGGTGGGCAAGGAATTTAACGTCACCCGGGAGCGTATCCGTCAGATCGAGGCCAAGGCCCTGCGCAAATTGCGCCACCCCAGCCGGAGCAAGAAGTTGAAGGACTTTTTGAGCTGAGGGCAGAAAAAAGGGGCGCGCTGCCGTGGCGCAATTTGCTTTTAGGGGGCCCCGGTGCGGCCCAGCAAAGCGGGCGCACTGGGGAGAGCCGGGGCAACGTAGCGGGATTTGGAATAGCCCCTCCCGCAGGCTGTTCCAAAGGAAGCGAAGTTTGTCCCGGTGACGCGCCACCCCAGCCGGAGCAAGAAGCTGAAGGACTTTTTGAGCTGAGAAAAGATAAACGGAACCCCAGTGGGATAGAACAAGGCGGGACAGCGCTGCTGCCCCGCCTTGTTTGCTTGCAGACGGTTTCGGCCTGCGGTGGTAGTGTGCAACTTTTCAGCGGGGTCTGCACAGCGATTATGTAAAATGGTATCATGATTCTTTAGATAAATCGCCAGGTGGGACGTTGGCCCACGGCTGAAAATTTCAGACACGGCCCGGGACGGGCCGAATGCCATATAAATAATCCAGAGGATTATTTATATTTTGCAAAGGAGAAAAAAGTGGATTATATAGATATTAAACTTCTTTCGAGAGATGATACAGACCAATTGTTTCAATTTGAAAAAGAAAATCGTCTCTATTTTGAAAGTATTGGTCTTGGGCGGGCTGCAACTTACTATGACAGAGTTTCTTTTGAAAAGATTATAGATGACTTAATTGCCGAGCAAGAACATGGGATTCACTATATGTACTTAGTGATAAACAGACAAGGAGAAATTGTAGGGCGAGTTAATTTTACAGATGTTACGCCATTTCCATTAAAAAAAGCGGAGCTGGGATATCGGATTGGCAAATGTCATCAAGGAAAGGGGTATGCAACGATTGCTGTTGAAAAGGCTTTAAAGGCAGCGTCTACCATTCACGACCTGCACCGCATTGAAGCAGGCACAGCACCAGAAAATGTAGTTTCTCAGAACGTTCTAAATAAAAACAGGTTTCGATATGTAGGAAGATACAATCAATATATTTTTCAAGGAAATCGCTGGGTAGACAGCTTGCTTTTTGAAAGAATTTTAGAAGCGACTGAAAATGCCTAGAGCCTTTCTGAAACGTCCATGCACCCGTCCCTTTGGCAAAAATTTTGCCGTATATTACTATGTTTACTTGGAATCCACCAAGGGTTCCTGCAAAAAAATAGCTTGTCTGACCCGATTTTTGCTCGAAATTCCAGCCACAGCGACTTTTCAGAAAGGCGCTAAGAGAAATTATGAGCCTTTCATGCTAGCCCCTATCGAAAAAGCCAAATAGAATGTGACGCAAAAGAGCCCCCGGAACAAACGGTTCCGGGGGCTCTTTTGAACAGTTACGTCAATTCGTGCCTTAGGTTATCTCCCCACGGGCTGCGCTGCGGTTGAGCAGGAAAAAGTAAAGGCCGCACAGTACAATCTGCACAAGGGAGGAGGCCGGGGTGGCAAGGCCCACATGGAACAGGGAAACCGGCACAAGCCGGCTCATGAAATAGGAAACCGGGATACGGATGAGAAAGGCCCCTGTAATACCCTGAAGCATGACAAAATTGGTCTTGCCGCAGCCGTTGAAGTACCCGATGAAGCAGAACAGGAAGCTGGTCAGCAGGCAGTCGATGGAGTAGGCCCGCAGATAGTCGAAGGCGGCGGCGATGATGGCCGGGTCCCGAATGAAAAGCCCCGCCAGCAAGTCTCCCCGGAAGAAGGTAAAGGCCCCGATGACCGCCCCGAAGCACAGGGAGGTGGCAATGCCGTAAAAGAGGGCCTTGTTAGCCCGGTCCTGCCGGGCGGCCCCGATGTTTTGCGCCACAAAGGCCGACATGGACTGCATGAAGGCCGAGGGGACCAGCATGACAAACATACACAGCTTTTCGGCCACCCCCACCCCTGCCGAGGCCACCAGCCCCAGGCTGTTGACGATGGCCAGAATGACCAGGAAGGAGATGCTGACCAGCCCGTCCTGCAAAGCGATGGGCAGGCCCAGGCGGACCATATGTAAGGTATAGGTTTTTTGAAAGCGCAGATGCTGGCGGGAGATGGAGAAGGGTGCCCCCCGTCGGCGGATGATAAGCAGGGAGGCGGCCACGCTGACCCCCTGGGCCAGAACGGTAGCCCAGGCAGCACCGGCGGCCCCCATGCCAAAGCCATTGACCAAAATCAAATCCCCTGCAATGTTGACACAGCAGGCAATGGACACGGTAATCAGCGGGGTTTTGGAGTCCCCGATTCCACGAAAAATACTGCCCAGAACGTTATAGGCCACGATGAATACCGTGCCGGCCGAGCAAATGCGCACATAGTCCACTGTTTGGGAAAAGGCTTCGGCCGGGGCGTGCATGACCGAGGCCAGGGCGGGAGCAAAAAGCAGGGTGGCCACGGTGAACACGACGGCGATGGCGGCAAACAGGCAGATGCTGCTGCCTACCACGGCCCCGGCCTCCTGGGACTTGCCCTGGCCGATTTTCTGCCCCAGCAAAATGGTGGTGCCCATGGACAGGCCTACAAGCACCGAGGTGATGGTCTGCATAATTTGACTGCCCGTGGAAACGGCCGACACATCGGCGGGGGAGGCGAACTGCCCCACGACGTAAAGGTCAACCGCCCCGTACATGGCCTGAAGAATAAGGGCCAAAAGGACCGGCAGGGCAAAGGTGAGCAGGGGGGCCAAGATTTTCCCTTGGGTAAAGTTGGATGCTTCTTTCAAATCTAAAATCCTCCTATGCGAAATAATAAAAAAGACCGGATAAGAAGCATGCCTTTCGGCATACCATCTTATCCGGTCCAGCCGCCCCATGGAAAGCCACAGGTCGGTCGTCCTCCGATGAACGGTTGCTATTTTACCCGATTTTTCCCCAAAGTGCAAGGTGGGAATTCACCAGATTTTAGAAAGAATTTTGACCTTTTTTACAGCAGATTGGTGTCCAGGGTCTGGCTCAGAGCGCCGATGGGCTGCACGCCCACCTTGCGGTCGATCTCCTTGCCGTCCTTGAAATAGACCAAGGTGGGGATGCTCATAACCCCGAAGCGCATGGCCAGGGCCTGCTCCTCGTCCACGTCCACCTTGCCCACGATGGCCTTGCCCTCGTACTGCTCGGCCAGCTTGTCAATGGTGGGGGCCAGCATCTTGCAGGGGCCGCACCAGGAGGCCCAGAAGTCCACCACCATCAAATCCCCGGTGGCCAGGGCCTTGTCAAAACCTTGCTCATTAAAATGTAAGACTGCCATAACGCATATCTCCTTTGTTTGTTTTTGATACTGTAACTATAACAGATACAGTTTAAAATGTCAATACTTTTTTTCGGGATGGGGGAGATGGCGGGAGGACTTGCATTTCGGGCTTTATGCGGGTATAATAATCCAGTTACTAACAAAAGGAGGAACCATCATGCCCGACGAGATGCTGACCCCGACCATGAACCAAAACTTTATTCACGACTTTATTGACCAGGATATTGCCCAAGGCGGTCAGTACCAAGGGATGAAGGTCCACACCCGTTTTCCGCCCGAGCCAAACGGTTATCTCCACATCGGTCACGCCAAGGCCATCTATGTGGACTTTGGCACCGCCCAGAAGTACGGCGGTCTGTGCAACCTGCGTATGGACGACACCAACCCCTCCAAAGAGGATGTGGAGTATGTGGAGGCCATCCAGGAGGACATCCGCTGGCTGGGGTATGACTGGGGGGACCGGTTCTACTTTGCCTCGGACTATTTTGAAAAAATGTACGAGTACGCCGTAGAGCTGATTCAGAAGGGCCTGGCCTACGTCTGTGAGCTGACCCCCGAGCAGTTTAAGGAATACCGTGGGGACGTGAACACCCCCGCCCGCTCCCCCTGGCGGGATCGGCCTGTGGAGGAGTCCCTGGACCTCTTTGCCCGGATGCGTGCCGGGGAGTTTCCCAATGGGGCCTATACCCTCCGGGCCAAAATTGACCTGGCCTCGGGCAACTTCAACATGCGTGACCCGGCCCTGTACCGGATTAACCACGCCCATCATCACCGCCAGGGGGACAAGTGGTGCATCTACCCCATGTATGATTTTGCCCACCCCATTGAGGATGCCTTGGAGGGGATTACCCACTCGCTCTGTTCCCTGGAGTTTGAGGACCACCGCCCCCTCTATGACTGGGTGATTGAAAACTGCTCGGTGCCCTCCAAGCCCCGTCAGATTGAGTTTGCCCGCCTGGGCATCAACTATACCGTCATGAGCAAGCGCAAGCTGCGCCAATTGGTGGAAGAAAACCGGGTTTCCGGCTGGGACGACCCCCGGATGCCCACCCTGTGCGGCCTGCGCCGCCGGGGCTACACCCCCGCCGCCATCCGGAATTTTTCCGAGCGCAACGGGGTGAGCAAGGCCGCTTCCACCGTGGAGTATGCCTTTTTGGAGCATTGCCTGCGGGAGGATCTGAACGAAAATGCCCAGCGGGTCATGGCGGTTCTGCGCCCTGTGAAGCTGACCATCACCAATTACCCTGAGGGACAGAGCGAGCGGGTCACGGTGGAAAATAACCCCAACCGCCCCGAGGACGGCACCCGTGAAGTCACCTTCTCCCGCA
>CAZHWK010000069.1:0-7898 GCA_964536405.1 uncultured Oscillospiraceae bacterium | reverse complement strand
TTCGGGGATCAGCTCCTCCACCACGACGTAAATCATGGCCCCGGCGGCGAAGGAAAGAAGCCAGGGCATGGCCGGGGTAATCAGTCCGGCGGCCATGACCACCGGAATACCGAAGAGGGGCTCCACAATGCCAGAGGCCGCCCCGTACAGGAAGCTGCGGGTGGCACTCAGCCCCTCCTGCCGCAGGGGGAGGGAGATGGCAGCCCCCTCGGGAAAGTTCTGGATGCCCATGCCGATGGCCAGGGCCATGGCCCCGGCGTAAAGGGCCGGGTCATTTTGCTGGGCGGCCAGGGCGAAGGAAAGGCCAACCGCCATGCCCTCGGGGATGTTATGCAGGGTCACCGAGGAAACAAGAAGGGTGGTGCGCTTCCAGGTGGAGGACCGCCCCTCGGCCTCATAGGCCCCGGGGTGGAGGTGGGGCAGCAGGGTGTCCAGCCCAAGCAGGAACAGGGCCCCCAGGATAAAGCCCCCCGCCGAGGGGAGCAGGGGGGACAGCCCCAGCCGCTCGGCCTCTTCCATGGCGGGGATCAGCAGGCTCCACACCGAGGCCGCAATCATCACCCCCGCCGCAAAGCCTAAAAAGACCCGCTGAATATGTTGGTGGGGCTTTCCCCGAAAGAAAAAGACCGTGCCCGCCCCCAGGGCGGTGGATAGGGCAGTGAAGCCGGTTCCGGCGGCCGCCCAAAGCAGTGGAGGGTTCATGTCGTAAGCTCCTTTCTACTGAATTAGCATTAACTAACTATATCATATAAAAACGGTAGGAAAATGTCAAGAAAAACTTTTGTTGGAGCGGTAATAAAGTGATAAATTTGTATCTTTTTCCTTGACAGATAAGAATGGGGGTGATATATTTATCACAAGATAGGATAAATATGTCACTAATGGGGGACTGGCAATGAAAAAGAAAACAAAGCGGGTGGTCTGGCTTGGCATCCTGTGTGGGCTGCTTATGGGGGTGTCCTCCTGGTACAGCATCACCTTTAACGAAGGGCGGTGGGTGGTTCCCATGGATTTCTCCGAGTATGTCTTTCGGGTAGGGGATTTGCCTATGATGGTATCCCTTCTGGCGTTTGTGGGGTATATTTTGTACCTGGTGGGGCTGTTTTTGGGGGCCGTGCTGACAAACCGCAGCCGGGAGCGGGAGGCCCAGACCACCAGAGCAATCAACCCCAAGCTGGGCTTTCTCGGCTTTTTGGGATTTCTGGGCCTTTTGGGCTTTTGGAGCTACGGCCTGGACAAGACCGTGACCCCCTTTACCTTTTTCGTGTTTTTTGGCTTTTTCGGCTTTTTCTATGAGGGAAAAATGTCGGGCACCTTCATGGATGAGCGGTACCGGGAAAACAGAGGGCGGGCCCAGCTGACCGCCATGAAAACCGCCCTTTCCATCCTCTTTCTCGCCCTGATTATTCTGGGTCAGGGGCGGCTGTTTGGCCATTCGGAATACGCCTTGATTGCCATGTATATCACGGTGGCGTTAAGCCTTGCCCTGGAGCTGTTTCTCTGCGAATATCTGCTGTACCGCTATGACAGCAGGGATATGGCCGAGAATGAGGAGGAGCCTTAATGCCGGAGTTTGCATGCAGACTGAAACAGTACCGCCTGCTTAAGGAGATGACCCAGGAGCAGCTGGCCGTGAAGGTGGGAGTGCGGCGGGAAACCATTATGCGGCTGGAAAAGGCCCAGTATAACCCCTCCCTCAAGCTGGCCGTTGATATCGCAAGGGCGGTGGATGCCCCCATTGAAGAGATTTTTATATTTGACAAAGCCTAGAGCCTTTCTGAACCGTCCATGCCTCCCGTCCTTTTGGCAAAAATTTTAGGCATGGCCCGGGACAGGCCGAGTGCCATATTAATAGTCCAGAGGATTATAGATATAACAGGAGGTCGCCTTGTGAGTGAGTTGCAATATGAAAGCATTGATGTTTGTCATGCATATGGTTTGTTAGATATGTGGGCTGATGCAGATGTAATCAAATATACAAACATGACGCTTCCATGCGTGATGGAGGATGTTCAAAAGCGAATCGAAATATTTCAGCCTTTCGATGTTTTTGCGGTAGTACAAGATAGAAAACTTGTCGGTATCATAGGGTGTCCGCCCATCTGCAAAGAAAAACAGCAATTTGGTTTATTCTATCAGTTTAATAAATCGTCATGGGGACATGGAAACGCTACAACGGCTACTAAGTGGTTAATTGACTACATGCGGCAAAAGTATAAGAGCTTAACTTTGTTTGCGGATGTAGTAGTTGATAATATTGCAAGTGAAAAAGTCTTACAGAAATTTGGATTTCTACAAATTTCAGAAGAAACAATCGAACGTGATGGAAAAATCTTAACAGTCCATAACTACCGATTATAAGCATAACCGCTGCCATGTGGGGCTTTGCCCAACGGCTCAAAATTGCAGGCACGGCCCGGAACGGGCCGAATGCCAAATCAATCATCCAGTGGATGACTGATATTTGAAACCTAAAAGGAGGTGGGCGCATGAGTGCAAGAAGTCGTCTGTTCGCCTGGAAGAAGCTATATGATGTGGCCGGAACCGAGGAGCTTTTTGTGACCGCCATGCGGGAAAACTGCATCTTCCAGTACCAAAACTGCCCCGAGTATGCCGCCCTGCTGGACGGGCTTGGCTTTGCCCCGGAGGAGTTGAAGACCGAGGCCGATTTGGCCCGCCTGCCCCCCCTACCCACGGTTTATTTCAAGCGGCACCGGCTTTTTTCCATGCCGGAGAAGAAGTTGCTGATCAAGGCCACCTCCTCGGGCACCCGGGGGCTGAAAAGTGAAATTGGTCTGGAATGGAGTGCCATGGTCCAGGGGGCCAAAATGATTTGGCGGGTGACCCGCCACCACAAGCTCCTCTCCCCCAAGCCCACCAATTATCTGGTGCTGGGGTATGAGCCCCATAAGAGCAATCAGACCGCCGTGGCCAAAACCGCCACCGGTTACACCCACATGGCCCCCGCCCTCCACCGGGAGTACGCCCTCAAGTACGGGGAACATGGCTACTATGTGGACTTTGAGGGGGTGATTGCCGCCCTGGGAAGATACAGCCGCTCCCCCTGGCCCACCCGTTGTATGGGCTTTCCCTCCTATACCTACTTCCTCATGGAAAAGCTGGAGGAGCAGGGCTTGCGGTTTCCTCTGCCCAAAGGCTCCCAAATCTATTTGGGGGGCGGATGGAAGCAGTTTTACCGCCAGCAGGTGGATAAAAAAACCTTTTACCAGAAGGCCTGGGAACGGTTTGAAATCGGGGAGGAGAACATCAAGGAGGCCTTCGGGGCGGTGGAGCACCCCATCTATTACGCCGACTGCCCCAGCCACCACTTCCATGTGCCGGTATACAGCCGGGTCATCATCCGGGATGTGGACACCCTGGAGCCTTTGCCCCACGGGCAGATGGGCCTTGTCAATCTGCTCACCCCCATGGCGTTGGGCTGTCCCCTTCTCAGCGTCATGACCGACGACTTGGGGATTTTACATGATGAGTGTCCTTGCGGCACCCCCTCCCCCTGGCTGGAGATTATCGGACGGGTGGGCATGGTGGACATCAAGACCTGTGCCGCCGGGGCCGACGACTTGAGAAGGGAGGCGGGGCTATGATTTTGGCGAATGGACGGCTCCGCCCCTCGGAGGAGCAAGGCTCCCTTCTGGCCGGGTTGGAGAATGATCTGAACGAAACCCTGACCCGGGGGGAGCATCCAAGCCCCGAGGTGGTGATTTCCGCCTGTGAAGCCCTGGCTCAAAAGGCTCTGGCCGGGGCCTTTGATGTTCAGCTTGCCGGGCTGGGCCTGGGCGGTGGCCTGCTCCAAGAGCAGATGGCCTTAGCCGTGGGGCTCATGAGCCGTGAGAGCCTGGAGGTCAAGGTTCACCTTGAGCTGGGGGAGGATTTTTGGGTGTCCAAAACAGTACAGCCCCCCTATTTTGACAAGACCATTCGCAGAAGAGTGGCCCCCCTTGGGGTGCTGTTCCACATTGCCGCCGGGAATGTGGACGGTCTGCCCGCTTACAGCGTGGTGGAGGGGCTTTTGGCCGGAAATATCAACATTTTGAAGCTGCCCTCGGCCGACAACGGCCTGTCCCTGGGGATGCTGGAGGAGCTGGTTAAGGCCGAGCCCGCCCTGGCCCCCTATGTCTATGTGTTTGATACCTCCTCGGAGGACCTTGAGGCCATGCAGGCCATGGCCGCCATGGCCGACGGCATTGTGGTCTGGGGCGGGGATGGGGCCACCTCGGCGGTGCGGAACATGGCACCGGCTGGGGTCAAGCTCATTGAATGGGGCCACAAGCTCAGTGTGGCCTACGCCACCCCGGCGGGCCTGAACCGGGAGAATTTGGCCGCCCTGGCCCATCATCTGATGGAAACAAGGCAATTGCTCTGCTCCTCCTGCCAGACTCTCTTTTTGGACGAGGGGGTGGATGAGGCGGCCTTTTGCCGGGAGTTTCTGCCCCTTTTGGAGGAGGCGGCGGCCAAGGCCGCCCCGCTGGATGTGGGCAGTCGGGCCCAGGTTACCCTGAGCCTGTATACCGGGCGTTTGGAGGAAGCTGCGGGGCACACCGACAGGCGGGTCTTCCGGGGGAAGGGGTGCAGCCTGACCCTTTGCCCCGCCGGAGGGCCCGAGCTTTCCCCCCAGTTTGGCAACCTGCTGGTCAAGCCCCTGCCCAGAGCCGGGCTGGTGGCCGCCCTGCGCAAGGAGAAGTGCCACTTGCAGACGGCGGGCCTTCTCTGCGGGGAGGAGGAGCGGGAGGAGTTGACCAACCTTCTGTTCCGGGCGGGGGTGACCAGAGTGACCGGGCCGGGGGAGATGAGCCTTGTGTCCGCCCTGGACGCTCACGATGGGGAACTGCCCCTGCGGCGGTACAGCCGGATTGTGGAGGAGCGGTAAAAAGCCCCCCTCAAAAACAGCACCTTGTCCCTATTTTGCTAAAGTATAGTGGTTTTTGGCAAGCCAAACGGCACCCCTTGGGTTTGTAGCCCAAGGGGTGCCGTTTATTTGGGGAACTTAAAAATAACTGCCTACGGCGGTGATGCTCTTGACCAAATCGGCCCGGTAGTTGGGGGCGTGGGGGTAAAGGGAGTTGAGGTCAAAGCCGTCCGACCCCGCCTTACCGGTGGCGTGGAGATACTGCCCGCCCCCCATATACATGGCCACATGGCCGGGGAAGAAAATCAAATCTCCGGGCTGAAGCCGGTCCCGAGCCACCTCGCAGAGGGGGAACCCCTCCTTGATGTGGGCGTCCCGGTAGATAGGGATGCCGTTTAACAGATAGGCCATGGACACCAGCCCCGAGCAGTCAATCCCCAATGGGGTTTTGCCCCCCCAGCGGTAGGGAGTGCCCGCATAGAGCAGAGCGGTGTTCACCAGGCGGCGGCGCAGGGTGGCTTCATCCCAATTGCCGGGGGCTTCATAGTAGGTGTCCAAAAAGCTGCTGCGGGTATAGCCTTCCGAGCCGTCAGGAAGCAGAACCTTCTGCCAGTCATCTTCTGGCTGACCCACCGGGGCCACCAATGCTCCTCGGGTGAGGGTGGCCATGGCCCAGGACTGCACCTTGGGCTGGGCCTGAATGTCGCAGGTGTTTTTGTGCAGAACCACCTGCTTAGGGGCAACCTCCCACAGGGCCACCAGGGCGGGGTCGGTAATCAGGCAGGTAGCGGGGGCGTACCCCTCATAACGGTAGTGGGTGCGCACCAGCCAAAAGTCAGGGGTGGTCTGTTCCAGCACCTCCACCACCATGCCAAAGAGGGCTTCGTCGGCCCGCTCACACTGGTGGCTGGGCTTTGTCATGAGGGGGCAGATTGGGGTATGGACAATGGCTTTCATGCACATCACGCTCCTTGATAGGTGTCATAAATGGCCCGGGTCAGCTTGCCGATGAACCGTTTTTGGTCGCTCTGCCCGTCCAGGGCGGGGCCGTCCCAGGTGAGGATGGCAAGGGCAAACCGGCGGGTTTCCAGCCAGAACAGGCCGGCATCGTGGCTCACATGGTCCAGGCCTCCGGTTTTGTGGGCCAGGGTGACAGGGTTTGGAATATATCGCAGGAAGGAGGACATGCTCCGCTGGCGGGTGAGCATATCCAGGGCCACCTCAATCAGAGAGGGGGTCAGAATGTCGTGGCGGTAGAGTTTTTCGTAAAGCAGGCACTGGTCCCGGGCGGTGGTCAAATTGTCCCGCCCGGCCTTCAGGGTTTCAAAGTCCAGCATTTTCCGCTGACAGACCGTGCCAGTCAGGCCCACCTTGGCGCAGTAGGCGTTGATGGCATCAAAGCCCACCACATCCAGGACGGCGTTGGTGGCCGTGTTGTCGCTCTCCACAATCATCCAGTAAAGAAGTTCCCACAGGGTGTAGGCGGGGCGGAGGTACTCCGGCTCAAAAACCTGGGTGTCCTCCAAAATGGCGGCGGGGTCCAGGGGAATGAGGTGCTCCAAGCCCAGCTTGCCCTCCTCGACCAGAGAAAGGGCGGCGAGCAGGACAGGCAGTTTGATGGTGGAGGCCGAGGAAACCGGGGTGTCCGGCTGATGGGAGTGAAGCACCTCCCCGGTATCGGCATCGGTCATAAAGAGGGATGTTTTGCAGGGAAAGGCAGAAATTTCAGCCTCCAAAAAGGCGGTTAGTTCATGAGGGGTCATAGGCACACCTCCAGCGTTTGACGGTCGGCATCCATGGACACCAAGGCACCCAGGGGCAGGCTCATGGAGGGCAGGCTGTGGCCGCAGGCCAGCCCCGACAGCACCGGCTTCCCGGCGGGCACAATCAGCTCTTCGATGATTTCGGGCAGTTCCAGCGTCTTTTCCGGGTCCTCGGGGACGCAGTCGGTCCAATAGCCCAGCAGCACCCCGGCGCAGTCCCGGAATTTTCCGGCATTGCGAAGCTGGGTGAGCATCCCGTCAATGCGGTAGGTCTTTTCCCCGATGTCCTCCAAAAAGAGGATTTTACCCCGAGTGTCCACCTCCCAGGGGGTGCCCAGGCTGGCGGCCAGCAGGGAGAGGTTGCCGCCGCACAGCACCCCGCAGGCCCGCCCGCCCCGCAGGGTGGTAAGGGGCTGACCGGGTGGGTTGCAGAGGGGGCCGGTGAGGGGGGTAAAGAGGGCCCGTTCCAGCTCTTTTTGACTATATTCATCCAGAGGCTGGTAGTATTCGGTGGAGGGCATGACAGTGTGATAGGTCACAAAGCCGCAGTACTGGTTGAAGGCGGTGTGCAGGGCGGTTACATCGCTGTACCCGGAAAAGTATTTGGGGGTGCGGGCAATGGCGGCCAAATCCAGCAGGGGGAGGATGCGGTGGGCCCCATAGCCCCCCCGAATGGAGAGGACCCCTTTGATTTGAGGGTCGGCAAAGGCCTTTTGAATGTCGGCGGCCCGCTGGGCATCGGTGGCGGCCAGATAGCCGTGGCGGTTGGAGAAGTAGCAGGAGGGGTAGAGCACCGGCTCAAGGCCCAGGGCGGTGACGGCGGCCACGGCAGGGGCCAGACGGGCCTCGGGCACCGCCGAGCTGGCGCAGACAAGGGCCACCTTGTCGCCCTTGTGTAAAATAGGATGGTTCATTGGGATACCTCCTAGAAAATGTCGGCCCGACGGGGGTGTTTCGCCGCTTGCGAGCGGCGAGGAACATGTCGGGGATGCCCCAACAGGCAAAAGGAATTTCGACCCCTGCGGGGGTCGGGGAAACGTGTGCCGCCCCGGCACAAGGGGGATTTCGCCCTTTGCGAAGGGCGAGAAATGTGCGGCGACCCCGCCGCAGGGGGCCAAACGACTTTTCTTTTTCCGAAAAGAAAAGCCTTTTGGATTTCCAAAGAAAATAAGGCGAACACTCTTTGGTACTCGCTGTCGATTGACCGCCCCCGCATTTCTGCCGAGTTCCCGCACCCCCAGACGTGCTCCGCACTATCTGTGCAAAAA
>CAZHWK010000068.1:5424-7916 GCA_964536405.1 uncultured Oscillospiraceae bacterium | reverse complement strand
GATTTGATGTGATATAATACTGGTGTTCTCATAGCACTATCCCCCGTCCCTTGTCACTGTGCCCGCAGTGACAAGGGGCTTTTTTATGTCCAATTTGCTCCTCCATTCCTCCGCCTCCTCCAGGACGGCGGTTGCATAGCTCCGCTTGCCGTTGTCACGACCCCATCGGTAGGCGGTCAATGCGGCCTCCTGGGTGTCATAGCGACCCAGTAAGTACCCCAGCAGCCAAACCCCACAACGGATATTGCCATCAGGGGTCATGGGGTCGGCCCCGGTGGCCCCGGTAAGCCACTCATGATTGCTTGTCCTGATTTGGTACAGCCCGATATCCTTGCCGTCCATACCAACCGCCTCCGGGTCAAACCCGCTCTCCCGCTCCATAACACCCAGAGCCAGATGGATGGGCACACCGTACTCCTCGCAGGCCTCCCGCAGGACAGCTTGGAGTCCTACCGACAGCGGGATGGCGGGATTGTAGTCCTCCGGGGCTGTGCTGGCCTCCGGTGGCTTGTCCACCACCAGGGTGTCAAAGGTCGTTGCCTCGGCTATGTAGGTGGTGATGGTGGGCGTGGGTACGTCCGGGGACTTGTCCCAGGCGGAGGTGATGGTGCAGGTCACTAAAAGCACCAGGCCGATGCCCAGACAGCTTAGATTGTCCGTGCGGGCCATGCTTAGCACTCCCCAACTCATCCCGGCTTTTTTGCGGGAGCTACTACCCCGCCTGCTCCCGTTTTTTTCTTCCATCTAAAATCATCCTCCTCACCAAAGTCCCTGGGCCGTCAAGACCTGGGCTGCCACCTGCCTAATATGCTGACGGCCTGCCTCTCGTTCGGCCTCTGTATAGGGGACCTCACGATGCCTTGTATACTCTCTGGTCACGCCTTGCCTTGGCCCAAAGTCCAAAAACGTGGCCGCATCGGCCAGTTCTTCCCGACCGCCAGCCCGATATGTAGCAAGTCCTTCCAGGCGGATTACCGTTACCGGATATTCCCGCCCACACAATTTGCGTGTAGTACGCACCACCTCGGCCATGATGCTCTCAGCCTCCAGCACCACAGCAACCCCAGCGGCCGCAAGTGCAGCTCCCAGCGCTTTGCAAGCCCCAAAAGACACGGGGTCCAACACAGTTGTCGGCATCGTTATATCCAAGACGCTCACCTCCACACACAGATTATTCTGCCGTGCCCTTGTCCTATGTCGGACCGCCCGCTTGGCAGTAAACATCCAGCTCCATACCGCCCTGCACAATCCCCCGCAAATCGTCCATGATAGCGTCAAACTCCTCACGCTCATCAGGGGTAATGGCATTATCCTCAGCAATGGCCATAAGGCGGTCAATGGCTTTGTTTTCGGCCAGTTTGCGCATCCGGTTATATATCCGGATTGCAACCTCCATCAGGGTGCGCTCATCCACGCTTGGAACAATGCGCCGGGCAAAACTGTTGCTCTCCCGCAGATGCTGGTATGCAAGATGCTGGGCGTTGTAGCAGATAACCATCAGCTCCACCACCTCATTTGGTGGCACCCGCAGCCCTGTTTCATAGGCCCGCAGACTTTCCACGCTGATACCCAGGTCCTCAGCCGCCCTTTCTTGGATGCGACCGGCAGCCGAGCGAGCGGTTTTATAGATATTTCGGTATTCCTCCGACATGGTAATTCTCCTCCTGTAGGGTATAATTGATAGTGACAAAGGTTAATGCTTTACAAATAGCCCTCAAATTTCATAGCGGAAAACGCTCCTCTCTCTGTTCGGCAGGCTCTTGGCCTGCTTGGGCGGCTCACGGCCATACAGGGCATCAATGGTGCAGTCGAACATCTCGGCCAGCTTAGGCAGCTTGTCCGCTCGGGGCATAGCCTTGCCGGACTCCCACCGGGCCACGGCCGCCGCATCCACCCCAAAAGCTCTTACAACATCGGCCTGGGTCAGTCCGGCGGCTTCCCGCAACTCTCTGATTTTCATGGTCTCACCTCCTCGCTTGTCCTTGATTTTAAGTCACCAGCGTGATAATATAGACTTGATTTATAGTCAAAAAATGAGGGAAGCGCAGCATCGGTCAGCATCAAGTTAGAAATCGACCCGCCCGAGGAGCTGACCTATTTCAATCTTCTTTCGGGACAATGACTACGCCAACGGGCTTTGTTTCGCCGAACAAGATTTCCTGGGCCGCCTCCAAGGCATTACTTGCCACCGAGTAGGTTACTTTAGCACGCAGAATTTCCGCAACAATCTGCTTTGCCAACGTTTTTACCTCCGGCGTGCGCTCCTGCGCCGTATACGATAGACGCATATACCATTCACCTCCCCTGCGCTTTCGTTTTTGATTGACTTTCAATCAACCTGTATTCACAGTATAATCGCAGTTTTTTAATCTGTCAACGCAACAATCGCAATTTTTTAATTTATGTTCATTTTTCACAAATTAAGAAACTGCGTTTTAGGCAAAGTATAATAAATTTATGGAGGTGGAATATTTGGATGCAATAGACCGAAT
>CAZHWK010000068.1:0-5414 GCA_964536405.1 uncultured Oscillospiraceae bacterium | reverse complement strand
TCTTCTCGCAGATGAAAAATATCCAGAACAACGTGACTTTGCAAAGGCAATCGGTGTCGCTCCATCTATTGTTAGTCAATGGCGAAACGGAATTACAAAATCCTACGAGCGCCGTCTTACTCAAATTGCAGAAGCACTTGATACATCTATAGAGTACATTTTGACTGGTAATAAAAAAGAGCCCGCCACCACGAATGGTGACGAGCTCATATTAACCCCGGAAGAAAAGCGCTTTATCGGGTATCTTCGCCAGATGACGCCTGAACAGAGGACAGCTTTGGATGCAAAGATGGAATTTCTAATATCCATGCAAGAACCTCCTCCCGCTGGGCGGGAGTGAGCTTGCGAAATAGCTCCAGGGACCTCATTTCGTCGGCGGTTGGCATTGTGTACTCCTTTCCGATTGTGCCGACCGACATATCATTTTCGCGCGTAGGAAGATTATACCATAGGCCAAATTTTTTACCAATAGAAAAATTATCCAGCCAAATCCGCAGGCGCCTGCGGATTTGAAGTGGACAAGGAGGCATCTGTGTGAAAGCAAATACCATGCTATCATTCCTAAAGGGACTTATATTTGAAAATAATAAGCAGCAATCTCACACTGCATCTTCCGTTGTATCATCTCCCCATTCTACACCATATGTAATTCTTGATGTAGAAACCACTGGGTTAAATCCACAATTTGATAAGATTATTCAACTCTCAGCAATAAAATACGATATACATGGCACACCAATTGACTTTTACGATACATACTTGAACCCAAAATGTCCTATTCCCCCTCAGATATCTCGGCTCACAGGAATAACTGAAACGATGGTATCAAAGGCGCCATGTGCCTACCAAATTCAGCATGAGTTCCTTTCTTTTATCGGAGATGCTCTAATTCTAGGCTATAATGTTACTTTCGATTTGCGATTTCTAAATCATACCTTTGAAGACTGTTTTTGGGGTCGAGAGTATGTAGATGTACTCGCAATCTCCCGGCAATTGCTATACTTGCCAAACTATAAACTAGAAACTGTAGCTACAAATGCAGGCTTCAATCCAAAGGCATCGTTTCATAATTCGCTTACAGACTGCGAAGCTGTTGCGGCTATTCTTCATCATATCGGTGTGGATTTTGATGATTGGATAAAAACATTTAGACCTTCTCCGCCTTTGCATACAGAAGAACCAGCTTTTCACTTTAATGATGCTGGATTTAAATTTTGGATGCAAGGTGATACAGCTCGAAAAAATGGTGATTTTGAAACAGCTCTTCAGCTTTTCGCTAAGGCCAGGGAGGCCGGATATGCATGTCCTGTAATTTACGAGTCCTATGCTATGGCATATCGAAAACTTAAGGACTATGGATCCGAAATTTCAATTCTTGATGAAGCTATCACTTCTTTTGATGGCCCCACAGCAGAGAGCTTTCAAACTCGTAAAAATCGTGCCATGGCCCTGTTGTGTACTCAGCAGCAGAAAGAACATGCGCTCCAGGAAAAAGCCTTTGCTAAAGCCAAAAAGGCTGACGAGCGGCAACAAAAAAAGGAGCAAGAAAAACTAAAGCCCAAACAGCCAAGTAGTCGGCCTGTTCTCCAGTGCTCCGATGACGGTATCATAATTAAAAAGCATAGTTCGGTTGCATCCGCTGCACAGGAAACCGGGGTAAATCCTAAATGCATCCGAGATACTGCCAATGGAAAACAAAAACATGCTGGCGGTTTTTGTTGGAAGTATGCTACCTCTGACACTCTTGATGATGCCACGGTCATCTCCTAACAGACCTCAATTTATTGCAAAGGAAGGTGTCAGCATGGACGAACAAGTGGCTCTGTCAGGCTTCGAGCCTAAAGCCAATTTGGAACGGCTCTTTTTAGAAAGTATTTTAGACAAACTCAAAAATGCGGTTTCCTCTGCCGGTGGCCCAGAGGAACTTCTCACGTACAAATGTGTTACCGGGTACAGCGTTGTATCCTTTCTCAATTTAACCGCCTTTCGGCTTTCGCTGCGTGGTAAGCAGCACTACATCTCCATTCCTACCGCTTTCCTTGACCTTATCCCCGACAGCTATCCTCAACAAAAAATGAAGTCCGATACAAAATATATTCGTATTTTGGTAACTGACGAAACCCCCATAGAGTCATATACCGACTTTCTTTGCCTGTTGGCAAGGGAAACTGTTAATCGTTATCCCAAGGAGTGGGACTGCTGCTCCCGGTACCTGGAATGCAGCGATGCCAAAGCCTGTGTTCACCCGGACAAGTCCTTTGCTATGGTGTGCGGCTACCGAAAGATTTTAGCATCCGGCAAAATCTTTTACGGTAGAAACCGCAATATTGATTAAGCACATAGCCCCTTTTGCCAAATCCGCAGGCGCCTGCGGATTTGAATCATCTATGCAAGGAGGTGGTCCGATGGAAGCCGCCGCATACCTGCGTAAAAGCCGCATGGAGGAGGGCATGGACACCGACGAGGTGCTGGCCCGCCACCGCACAGCCCTTACCAGCTTCGCCGCCAAAAACAAAATCCACATCATCGAAACCTATTGCGAGGTAGTCAGCGGCGAGTCCCTGTATGCCCGCCCCGAGATGCTCCGACTTCTGGAGGATGTGGAGGGCGGAAAGTATGATGCCGTCCTGGTCATGGACCTGGACCGGCTTTCCCGTGGCCGGATGAAGGACCAGGGCATTATCCTGGACGCATTTAGGGACACTGACACCCTCATCATCACCCCGGAAAAGACCTATAACCTGGCCGACGACCTGGACGACGAGATGGCCGAATTTAAGACCTTCATGTCCCGCCGGGAATACAAAATTATTAACAAGCGGCTGCGCCGTGGGCTGCATCAGTCTGTTCAAGCCGGGTGCTATGTTGCCAACGCTCCATACGGATACCGCAGGATTACAGTGGACAAGCGGCCTACTTTGGAGATTGTAGAGGACGAGGCAAAATTTGTACACATGATATACGACCTCTATGTAAGTGGCCACGGCTGTGTATCTATTGCCCGGCATATCAATGCTCTCGGGGCACGGCCACGCCGCTGTGACTCCTTTAACCGCAGCACCGTTGCGCTAATCCTCCGCAACCCGACCTATACTGGCAAGGTTGTTTGGGGGCAAAAGCGTCACATCCGCAAAGGGGCAAAAGGCAACCCCAAAACAATTATCACCACGCAGCCGAAAGATAAGTGGACCATTGTGGATGGCCTCCACCCCGCTATCATTGATAAGGAGCAATACGACCTGGCACAAAAAATCATGGATGGGCGATATCTCCCATCCAAAAATGACGGGACAAGAACAAGCCCATTGGCCGGGCTTGTCAAGTGTGCCAACTGTGGGCATAAGATGCAGCGGATGGGCATGAACGGGGGCAAAAAAGACAAAAATATTCCATACCTCCTATGCTCTACCCCTGGGTGCTGTGCCAGTGCAAAATTTGAGTATGTCGAGGGAGCCATCATTGACCACCTAAAACAGGTGTTGGCAGACCTGACCGTGGACAAGGCTACCGCACCGGCCAGCAAAGACACTTCCGCCCTGGAGGAAACCTTGGTGACCATCCGCAAAAACCAAACCTCGGCCGCAGGACAAAAGGCCAGGCTCTATGAGTTGTTGGAGATTGGCGAGTACGACATCCCCACGTTCCGGGAGCGTATGGAGGCCGTCAAAGCAAAAATTGCAGAGTTGGACAAGCTGGAGGCCGATACCCTCCGTGACATTGACAAGGTCCAGCGTACAGACCCCATTGCTCTGGCCAAAAAGATAGAGGCCGTTTTGGATGCCTATGAGGATTCCGATCCGGCCAACCGCAACGCCCTGCTCCACAGCGTTATCAATGTTATCTGGTATCGCAAGGATAAAAAAACAAAGCCAATGGATTTTGATTTAAGCTACGACCTCAAACCCTTCTGAGCAGGGCACTTTGTGCCCTGCTTTTTCATCTTCTAGAGTGCTATATGTTCCTCACGACATGAATCATAGATCTTTTTCGTGTGTATGCACACGGCCTCACGGACGCAGGCGGTATCCTGCACGGGACCCGGCACAACCTTATCAGGCATTGCAATACCTCCCAAATTTGGTGTTTGGATGTACATAGACTTCCATACCATTCTATGGCGAGATAGAAAATGGGTGCGCCCAGAAGGACGCACCCACAGTCAGGAATGTTATGTTTTCTTTTGAAATCGCTCCATGAGCCTGCGTTCTATCCTGTCCCCGTATTTGAGGCCCAGGAAAAACAGCCCCACCCCAGCAATCCCTATGGTAATCATTGCCGACAAGGGTAAATTCAATGCACTGCCCCCCAATGCACTGGCCAATAAAAGCCCCCAAGGTCGGGTCAACAGTACGATGACCACAAAGCGGCGCAGGGGGATATCGGTCAGCCCTGCCAGAATGCACAGCAGGTCATCCGGAAAAAAGGGAAAGAGCAAAGCCATGGCCAAAAAGGTATCCCGCTTGGTCCGAATATACTCCAGATACTTTCCAGCCCCCTTGGTGCTGATAAGCCGCTCCACCCCCCTCTGCCCCAGCCATCTGGCCAGAAGGAATACGATGACCGACCCAAGCACCACCGCCCCGAAGGTCAGCAGGAAGGCCGGGACGGTGCCGAACAGAAGCCCCCCAGCCGCCGCCGTCAGGTTGCTGGGGATAGGGGCCAGGATGACTGTGGTTAGTTGTATCAGAAAAAATACCAGGTGGGAGTAAGGAGAAAACCGACGGATATATTCCTCCATCCCCTCGGGGGTGGCCGCCGCTTCAAAAAATCCTGTCTGCCACAGCAGAAGGGCCAGCCCCCCCAACAGCAGCACAGTGATTGACGCAGCCAGCCATCTTTTTCTTGCTTCCATGGATTTCGACCTCATTTGCTTTTTCAATAGGATAAAGATATCACGTTCGGTGGCAAAAGTCTTTGAACTTTTCTTAAACCTTTATGAAGTATCGCCAAAAATGGCGCAAAAAACAAAAAAGCCACACCCGAAAGGTGTGGAGTTCCTGACTTGCCGATGTTATCTATCGCTGACAATCTGCTCGGGTCCCCCGAAAATCAAATCGTCCACATCGACATTACGGATGTAGTTGTAGGACATTCCAGTACCTCCTTTCTTTCTTTGTGAATTTAGTATACCATCATATTCTATTCTCCGCAAGAGCAAAATTGTATGAATTGCATAAAATCTATATATTCTTTTTGTTTATAATGCCTCTTCCATCTCCATCAAATTAGCCTTGCAATAGGTGGAAATCCATGTTATACTATGTAAGCATTTGCGGGCGTAGTTCAATGGTAGAATGTCAGCTTCCCAAGCTGAACACGTGGGTTCGATTCCCATCGCCCGCTCCAAAAAAGACGTAGTTATCCCTTCTGGGAACTATGTCTTTTTTTACGCTTAAAATAGTGGTATCATTTTA
>CAZHWK010000067.1:5837-7919 GCA_964536405.1 uncultured Oscillospiraceae bacterium | reverse complement strand
ACATGCCAGTCCAAGTCGTGATACAATAGGAAAAAAAGATGGGAGGCCGGTCCTTTGAAGGAAAATTTGCTCTCCATTACAGAACTGGCAAAACTGCGCAAGGTTACCAGCGAAACGCTGCGCTACTATGACCGCATCGGCCTCATCAGGCCGGATTATGTAGACCCAGAAAGCAAATACCGCTACTATTCCATCCGTCAGTATGAACGCCTGGGTACCATCAAGGAGTTGCGGCAGCTGGGCATGTCTATTGAGGATATTCAGGCCTATTTCAAGGATCGCAACCTAAAAAAATCCACTGAAATGCTAACCCTCCACCAGCAGCTCCTCCAGCAGGAGATTAAGGAGAAGATGCTCCTAAACAAGGTACTCAGCCGTAAGCTCCACTTTCTGGAGGAACTCGCCGAACCGCCTGTGACCGATGTGGTGTTTGAGTGTTCCTTCCCCAAGCGATGGATGATTACCTTTGATGAGCCTGCGGGCGGCCCTCGTGAGCATGCCTTTGCCTTTACCAAACTGGAGTGGTATCTGGATGAAACCGCCCCCATCCTGGCCAGCGACCGGGTGGGCGTGTACGCCGACGAGCGGCTTTTATGCAAAACTGAGGGATATGTCCCCTCGGTGCCCATGCTCTTCGTGGACGATGGAGTTATCGAGTCTGAATATAAACGTGAAATTCCCCCCGGTCCCTATATCTGTATGTACTATCATGATGGCGGACTGGAGGAGTACAATCCATCTTTTGAACTCATCAATCACTATCTGCATGTCCATAAGCTGGCGGTAAATGGTAAAATTTTTCAAGTCT
Organism: uncultured Oscillospiraceae bacterium; assembly: GCA_964536405.1. Classification (GTDB taxonomy): domain Bacteria; phylum Bacillota; class Clostridia; order Oscillospirales; family Oscillospiraceae; genus JAHHSE01. The sequence continues at coordinate 7,111 of CAZHWK010000067.1, read as the reverse complement.
ATAAAATTGACGTAACCCTCACCAGTGACCCCAAAGAAACTCTGATGGAAATTCAGGTTCCCGTAAAGCCCCTGACTTGACCGGCCATAGACCGATAAAACCCCAAAGGCCCGCTGCTTTTGCAGCGGGCCTTTGGGGTTTTATTTGGAGGGCAAGAAATCAAAAATTAGAACGTGATGTTGTTCTTCTTTCTGTAGGCAACATGGGAAATAAACTCTTGCATCAGACCGGCAGCAGCAATGGAAGTAATGCCGGTGGGATCGTAGGGAGGAGAAACCTCCACGATGTCATAGCCAATGATATTCAAGTCGGCCAGGCCACGAATCAGCTCCAATGCCTGTGCGGTGCTGAAGCCACCGGGCACGGGGGTGCCAGTGCCGGGCGCATAAGCGGGATCCAGGAAATCAATGTCGAAGGTCAGGAAAGCCTTGGCATCGCCAACACGCTCCTTGATGGCCTTGATGATGGCTTCCATGCCCATCTTGTGGCACTCGTCAGCTTTCAAAACCTTGTAGCCAAGGTCGGTAGAGTTGGTCAAGTCCTCGGGCCCGTACAGGCCCTCACGAATGCCCACCTGGATGGACTTGGAGGTGTCCACCAGGCCCTCCACAGCGGCGTGATAGAAGGGAGTGCCGTGATTGTAGGGCTTACCAAAATACTCGTGGATGGTATCATAGTGAGCGTCGAAGTGAATCAGAGCCACAGGACCATTGGCCTTGGCACAGGCCCGCAGCTCGGGCAGAGTCACACTGTGGTCGCCGCCCATGGCAATGGGTACTACACCCTTTTCAAAGATGGGAAGCATCCCCTCGGTGATGATATCGAAGGATTCCTCAATGTAGCCGGGCACGGAACCCAGGTCGCCGTAGTCCACGCCGGAACACTCATCAAAAATGCCAACCTGCAAAGGCCCATTATAGGGCTTGGCCGCCAGACAGGACATCTCACGGATGGCGGCAGGCCCAAGACGGGTGCCCACCCGGTAAGACGCACAGGTGTCGTAGGGAATGCCCACAACAACAAAGTCAACATCGTCGGTAGTAACAATATTCTCCATTCGCATGAAGGTTTTAATGCCGGAAAACCGGGGAGATTTCAGGGAATTCTTAGCCTTATATTTGCCCATGACTGTATTCTCCTTCAATAAATTAGCGTCAAAATGTTCGGCTTTCGCAGGTATGCACACAAGCCAGGCCGCAGCACCTATTGGCGGCGTGCATATTTTGAATATTGAGAGCGAAGCCTTTGCAGCGCCCCTTCTGCATTGCCATCAT
>CAZHWK010000067.1:0-5827 GCA_964536405.1 uncultured Oscillospiraceae bacterium | reverse complement strand
GCCATCATCATATACCTTCGTGTAACACAAAAGTCAATCTTTTTTCTGAAGTTTTTTGATTTATAATTCTTTTTTCAAACACTTGACTTTTCTCCATTTCGCTGATACCCTGTTTTTGAATATTGAGAGCGTTCCTTACGATTTTAAGCTTAAGAAGGAGCGTTTGGCATGGAACTTCAGGAAAATATAATTTTGGAAATCGTCCGTCAGGTCTTGGCGGAAACAGCATCTTCACCACCGAAGCAGACAGCTGCTTGCGGTGCCTTTTCTGTCCGGGCGGGCGAGGCAAAAACCAAGCCTTTCGAGGGGCGGGATGATGTGCGTGTGACAGATTTGGCCACCGTGGCAGAATCTCCCCGCATAGGCGCAGGAATGATGGAACTCCTACGACAGGCCGATTTTGAGTGGACTCTCACCTACGACGAATACGATTATGTGATTTCCGGCACATTGGAAATCCTTCTGGATGACGGTACCGTCCTCACCGGCAAGCCGGGCGATGTGCTCTATATCCCTAAAAATACCCACATTCACTTCCGCACCCCCAATGAGGCACGATATGCCTATTTTGTTTACCCGGCTAACTGGCAGGAGATTGGAAACTGAGTATAGCAGCCCTTTTTCGCCCGGGTTGCTTGGCACGGTTGCATGTATTCATTCTGTTGCCAAAATGAATACGGCAAGCAAAATCGGCAGGAAACAGAATTTACCCATATTCTTGATAAAAATTTTGCATCTTAGTTAAGGGCGCAAAGAAACGCTTCCCATGCATGGCAGCAGCCGTGTTTAGGGAGCGTTTTTCTTGTTTCCACCGGTTCTGCATCCGTGATAGGCCGATAGAGGTTGCATATGGAAATAAGCCGTTACGATAAAATGCTTGCATACACCTCGTATGCAAGCATTTTGACTTGAGTAAATGATACACTCAATAGAAATCATCCGATGTATTGGTATTATGCTTTGTAAAAATAGTCCAAATGGTCGATTTTGTAAAGAAGGCTGTTCTATAAAGCGGGAAGAGAAGAATTTGAACCGCTCCAGTAAAAACGGACAACAGACAAAGTTCCCCCTTGATGCAGAAAACTGAACATCCCCAGCTTGAGCGGACAGCAAAAAAAGTCCTCTAGAGCCTTTCTGAAAAGTCGCTGTACCTGGAATTTTAGCAAAAATTGGGGCAGACAAGCTATTTACGCACCCCGTATGTGACTTGTATTCAGTACGCGCAGGCACGTAAAATGTATTAGCAGGAAAATATTAGGAAAATCAAATTCCACACTTCAAAAGGGGGAATCCGTATTTAAATCCATGCAAAACGTCGGAATAAGTCTACAAATTCTTTTATTTAGCATGTAATCCCCGAAACCATTCACCGTGGAGAAATTCCCCTTGCTTCGCAGCACGAGCTTATCCTGTCCCAGCAGCACATTCCCTGCTCTATTTTTGTGAAAAGGTGTAAACCGTGGTATGGCGATAGCGTTCGCTGGGGCTGAGAATGGGGTTTGGAAAGTGATCGAAATGGACCGCATCCGGCCAATTCTGGCTTTCCAAACAGAGGGCGCACCGCCTTTGATACTCCACCCCGCCCTTCCCGACAACAGCCGCCAGATGATTGGCCGTATAAAGCTGAAGACCCGGCTGTGTGGTGGAGCAGCACAGGCGCAAATCCTCCCCCTCCACCACAGCTACAGGGCGCAGGGGTCCCACAGGCTCTGTATGGAGGACAAAGTTGTGGTCATAGCCTGAACCGGAAAGAATTTGGGGGTGAGCGCTCTTCAGCCCCAGCGAAAGAAGCTTACTGTTCCGCAAGTCAAATGGGGTCCCTGCCACCGGAAGCAGCTTTCCTGTGGGCACACCGTCGGGACCGTGCTCGGTGATGTAATCGGCCAAAATCTTGACTCCATGCCCCTCCACCGTGCCGCCACCATTTAAATTAAAGTAGCTGTGATTGGTCAGGCTCAAAGGGGTGGGCCCATCGCTTTGGGCCTCGTAATCCAGGCGCAGGCCATTCGTTTGGGTCAGGGTATAGCGCACCCGAACCGTCACGGTGCCGGGAAAGCCCTCTTCCCCGTCCGGGCTGATCCGGGTGAACACCACGCTCTGCCCGTCCGCTTCCCCTGACCAAATCTTTTGATCAAAGCCCGAAAGACCGCCATGGAGGCAGTTTGCCCCCTCGTTGGCCGACACCGTATATTCCCGGCCATCCAGCACAAAGCCCGCTCCACCGATGCGGTTGGCCACCCGGCCCACCGTAGCCCCTATATAGGCATTTTGTTTCTCATAGCCTGCCACATTATCAAAACCCAGCACCACATCCCGCAGGCCACGGTCTGTCGGCACCCAAAGGGCCCGCAGGGTGGCTCCGTAATCCAGAATTTCCGCTGTCATACCGCTATCATTTCGCAGGCTCCAGTATGTCACCTTTTCCCCCCGTTGGGTTTCGCCAAAGGGACGAGAGGTAGGATATATCATCTTACTTCACCTACTCTACAAAGCAAGTTTGGCTATCCGGCCCGCTGTTCACAGTTCAAACAGGGTATGGAAGCTCTGGCGCAGGGCCGGATAGAGCCCCCGATAGCATTGATAGAAGGGCTCATAGGCGGCACTGCTCGCTTGGTCCGGGGCACAGGTACTGTCAGGCCGTACAATTTGGTCACAGGCATCCTCCACGCCCGAGTAAACCCCAGCGCACACACCGGCCAGGATGGCCGCCCCTAAGGCTGGACCCTCGTTGGAGGCCTGCGCCGTCTGCACCGGACAGCGGTACACATCGGCCAGCATCTGCCGCCACAGCGGGCTGCGGGCCCCGCCGCCGCAGGCCATCATCCGGTCGGTATTCACTCCCATCTCACCCAGCACATCCAGACACTGGCGCTGGGAGTAGACAACCCCCTCCATCACGGCCCGGATGAGATCCCCCCGGCTGTGCATGGCGCTGAGGCCTACAAAAGCCCCTCGGGCCTTTTCATCCAGCAAGGGGGACCGCTCCCCCATGAAATAGGGCAGGAAGAGCAAGCGATTGGCCCCGATGGGGGATTGCTCGGCCGCCCGGGTCATGAGGAGATAGGGGTCAATCCCCTGTCGGGCCGCCTCCTCTATCTCAGCGGTGCAAACTTGATTTCGCAGCCACTGGAGGGACAGTCCGGCCGACAGGGTACAGCTCATGACGGTCCAGGCCCCCGGCACCGCCGAACAGAAGGTATGCACCCGGCCCGCCGGATCAATGGTGACCGAGTCGGCATGGGCAAAGATGACCCCCGAGGTGCCAAGGGTGGTAAAGGCCCGCCCGGTTTGCACCACGCCGGTTCCGATGGCGGCGGCGGCATTGTCCCCCGCTCCGCCCGCCACGGGAGTGCCGGGCATCAGCCCGGTTTCGGCGGCAGCCTGGGCCGTCACCGTGCCGGTCAGCTCCACCGACTCGTAAAGCTTGCCCAGCAATCTGGGGTCGATGTCCAGTTTATCCAGCACCTCCTGTGACCAGCACCGGTTGGGCACATCCAACAGGTTCATCCCCGAGGCATCCGACATCTCACAGGCAAACTCCCCCGTGAGCTTATAGCGCAGGTAGTCCTTGGGCAACAGGATATGGCGGCATTTGGCATAAAGCTCGGGCTCATGCTTACGCACCCAGAGAATCTTTCCCGCCGTAAATCCCGGCAGAGCCGGATTGGCCGTGATTTCGATGAGCCGCTCCCGCCCCACTTTTTGGGTGATTTCGGCACATTCCTCCCCGGTGCGTCCATCGCACCAAAGGATGCTGGGGCGCAGAACCGCCCCCCCTTCATCCAGCATGACCAAGCCGTGCATCTGCCCGGAAAGGCCCACCCCCTTTATCTCTGAGGGGGCAAGGCCGCTGTCACGCAACACGCCCCGAATGGTATCCCGGGCGGCCTGCCACCAAGCCTCCGGGTCTTGCTCGGCCCAGCCATTTTGGGGCTGGTGGAGCGGGTATTCTACCGTTCTGGCGGCCACCGCCCGTCCGTTTTCTTCAAACAGCACCGTTTTGGTGCCCGAGGTTCCCAGATCAACGCCAATGAGATAGGCCATCTTTCCCCATCCTTTCCGCTTGGGTTCGGGGCTGTTTCCCCCGATGGAAAAAGGGGGTCACAGTGACCCCCTTCCCCCCGTTTTTACTCCATTAGTGAAACAAAATATTATTTAGGACGGTTTCCAGATACTCCTGCCGTCCACTGGGCACATCCACAGACTTGAGGTTCATGGCATAATCGCTCAGACCCACCAAATCAATCTGCCCGGTCACAATCTTCTCGCCCACACCACTGCGGTAGCTGGCATAGCGGTCCTCCACAAACTGGTCCAGTCTGCCGTCCTCCCGGAGCTCCAAAGCCTTGCGCAGACCCAGAGCAAAGGCATCCATGCCGGCGATATAGGCCAGCAGGATATCCTCCAGCGTGTTGGACGGGCGGCGGGTTTTGGCATCAAAGTTCAAGCCGCCGTTTGTAAAGCCCCCGGCCTTGAGGACCTCCACCATGCAAAGGGTGGTGTCGTAAACATTGGTGGGGAACTGGTCGGTATCCCAGCCAAGAAGCATATCCCCTTGGTTGGCATCAATGGAGCCGAAGGCATTGTTGATGGTAGACACCCGCAGCTCATGCTGGAAGGTATGGCCCGCCAGGGTAGCATGATTGGCCTCGATGTTCATCTTAAAATCCTCAGTGAGGCCGTATTTGCGCAGGAAATTCAGGCAGGTGGCCGCATCAAAGTCGTATTGATGCTTGGTTGGCTCCTTGGGCTTGGGTTCCAGATAGAAGTCCCCCTTAAACCCATTGGCACGGCCGTAGTCCCGAGCCATGGTGAGGAAGCGAGCCATATTGTCCAGCTCCAAGGCCATGTCGGTATTCAGAAGGGTTTCATAGCCCTCTCGGCCACCCCAGAACACATAGCCGGTGGCCCCCAGTTTGATGGCGGCATCAATGCAGGCCCGGACCTTGGCAGCCGCCACGGCGAATACGTCGGCGCAGCAGGAGGTGGCGGCACCCGCCATGAATTTCTTATCACCGAAGTTATTGGCGGTCACCCACAGGCACTTCTTATTGTGCTTTTTCTGCAGCTCGTAGACATAGTCCACCATGATGTTAAAGTTTTCAATGCTCTGCTTCACGGTTTCCCCCTCGGGGGCAATGTCCACATCGTGGAAGCAGTAATACTCCAGCCCCAGCTTGTCCATCAGCTCAAAGGCAAAATCGGCCTTGGCACGGTATTTGTCCATGGGGTCGCACTGGCCGAAGCTTTTATCCATGGTGCTGCCGCCGAACATATCCACGCCCTCGGCATCGATGGTGTGCCAGTAACTCATGGCAAACTTCAGATGCTCCTTCATGGTCTTTCCGTCCAGCACCTCATCGGGATTATAATATCGAAAGGCAAAGGGTTCCTTGCCTCCGGGCCCCAGGTAGGGAATGGTGGTAATCTCATGGTATGCTTTCATATCAGTTCCTCCTTTTCTTTATTGCTCGGACTTCTTCTTGATTTTTCCTCGCAGGGCGGGCACCACCATTTGAATGAGGACAGCCACCAGCAGGATGGAGCCCTTAATGGTATCGTTAATGAGGGCATCAAAGCCCAGGGATGCAATAATTTTATCAATAATGGTATAACTCATGGCTCCGAAGAGCACGCCCAGCAGCTTGCCCTTGCCCCCGGCCATGCTGATCCCGCCAATGACGACGGCTGCAATGGCATACATCTCATAGCTTTTGCCGATGGTGGCCGGGTCCACCGAGCCGTTCATGCTCAGCCACAGGAAGGCCGACAGACCGGCCAGCATCCCCGTGATGACAAAGACCAGCACCCGGGTCCGTGTGACGTT
>CAZHWK010000066.1:0-7953 GCA_964536405.1 uncultured Oscillospiraceae bacterium | reverse complement strand
CTGTCGTACAGAACGAATGCTATTCTAGCAGAGGATTAGGCATTTGTCAACAGGTTTCTGCAAAAAAATTTCAAACAAGGATGTATCCCTCGCAATGGCTGGAATTTGACATTCTGGAAGGGAAAAACCCATTGCGAAAACACGGGGGGTACACTATAATAGTAAATTAGATAGTTATGACCAGGCCCAAGGAGGAGACTGTATGAAAACGCTCATTCGCCAGGGCCGTCTGGTGGACCCTTCGGGGGGAATCGGCGGCGTGATGGATATTTTGATTGAAGATGGAAAGGTTGCCGTCATTGGCAGCACCATTCTGGACACCGAAGCCGAAGTGATAGATGCCCGTGGACTGACCGTCTGTGCAGGCCTGGTGGATATGCACGTTCACCTGCGGGAACCGGGGCAGGAGCATAAGGAAACCATTGCCACCGGCACCCTGGCCGCCGCCCATGGTGGCTTTACCACCGTGGCCTGTATGCCCAACACCAAGCCTCCCGTGGACAACCCCCAACAGCTTGCCTATGTACTGGAGAAGGCCGCCCAGGCCTGCGGGGTCCGGGTGGCCCCCATCGGGGCGGTTTCGCTGGCCCAAAAGGGGCAGGAACTCACTGATTTTGAAGCCCTAAAGGCCGCTGGAGCGGTTGCCCTCTCGGACGACGGGGTTCCCGTCCAAAATGCCAACTTGGTTCGGGATGCCCTGATTTTAGCCCATCGCCATGGGTTGACCGTCCTGTCCCACTGTGAGGATGCCGACATGGTGAAGAATTACGCCGTGAACGAGGGTAAAATTTCCCGTCAGCTTCGTCTGCCCGGCCGCCCGGCCATTGCCGAGGAACTGCAAGTCACCCGGGAGGCCATGCTGGCCGAGGAAACCGGGGGAGCGGTACATATCTGCCACGTTTCCACCGCCAAGGCGGTGGGCATCATCCGCCGGTATAAGCGTCGTGGGGTGCCCATCACCTGCGAAACCTGCCCACAGTATTTTACCCTCACCGAGGATGAGGTCCTTACCCAGGGGACCATGGCCCGCATTAACCCGCCCCTGCGGACCCGGGCCGATGTGGAGGGGATTATCCAGGGCCTTCAGGACGGCACCATTGATGCCATCGTCACCGACCATGCCCCCCACTCGGCCGAGGAGAAGGCCAGACCCCTGCCCGAGGCCCCCAGTGGCATGGTTGGGCTGGAAACCGCCCTGGCCGTCACCTTGACCGAACTTTACCACACCGGCCTGCTCAGTATGTCGGACATTCTGCGGAAAATGACGGTCAATCCGGCCTGCATCCTTCGCCTGAACGGCGGACGGCTGGCCCTGGGTGGCGAGGCTGACCTGACCATCTTCGACCCCAATGAGGAGTGGGTGGTGGACCCCACTCAATTTGCCTCCAAGGGCCGAAACACCCCCTTTGCCGGACGGAAGGTAAAGGGAAAGGTAAAATATACCATGGTCAGCGGCCGCATCGTGTATCAAGATTAAAATTTACATAGAAAAGGAAGTGCTGTCATGTCCTTCGATTTGCTGCAAGAAAAAATCAGAGCCATGAAAAATCCCACCGTGGCCGGTCTGGACCCCCGTATCGAGTATGTCCCGGCTCACATTCAGGAAGAGTGTTATCAGGAGTTCGGAAAGAATATTCAGGGCACGGTAGAGGCCATTTACCGCGTTAATTGCGGATTGATGGACGCTTTGCAGGACGTGGTACCTGCGGTCAAACCCCAGGCGGCCTACTATGAGATGCTGGGCTGGCGGGGCATGGAGATGATGGAGCGCACCATCCGCTATGCCAAGGAGAAGGGCTACTATGTCATTGCCGACATCAAGCGGGGGGACATTGGCTCCACCGCTCAGGCCTATGCCGAGGGCTGGATGGGCAAGACCAAGGTGGCAGGGGAGGACCAGGTTATCTTTGGGGCCGACTGCGTGACCCTCAACGGCTACATGGGCCAGGATGCCATTCAGCCCTTCCTCGACGTGGCCAAGGCCGAGGATAAAAGCCTGTTTGTGCTGGTCAAGACCTCCAACCCCAGCGGCGGGGACCTGCAGGACATGGTGGCCGGGGACCGGCTGGTCTATAAGGTCATGGGCGACCTGACCGAGCGTTGGGGCAAGGACACCGAGGGGAAGTACGGCTTCCAAATCACCGGTGCTGTGGTGGGGGCAACCTATCCGGCTGATATGCGGGAACTGCGTAAGCGTCTGCCCAAGACCTTCTTCCTGGTGCCCGGTTATGGGGCCCAGGGCGGCACAGCCGAGGATGTGCAGTACGCCTTTGACAAGCTGGGCCATGGGGCCATTGTCAATGCCTCCCGGAGCATTATGTGCGCCTGGAAAAAGACCGGCAAGGATGGCCTGGACTACCAGGAGGCCGCCAAAAATGCCGCCATCGAAATGCGGGACGACATTGGAACGTACGTGACCATCCTGTAAAGAGGATATGAGGAGGCCGGGAGCATGGGAAAAGAGTGTGTATTTTGTGGAATGCCCCTCGGACTGTTGGGGAAAGAAACCATCGCCTGCGGCGGGGCGTATCAGCTTGCATGCAAGAAGTGCTTTGCCGAGGTAACACAAATGCCCATGGAGGAACGGGCTCAGTATGCCCTGGACACCGGACGTGCCGTGGAGGCTGACAAGGTGCGTGACTGGATGGAGGAGCGGAAGACCGAACGGGAGAAAAATAGGCAACGGCGGATGAGCGGAAAGAGCTGTCTGCGCTGTGGGGCACCCATGCTGAAATGTGGGGTCAAAACCTTCAAACTGGGGGCGGAAACCATTTTTATGAGTGACTTAAACCGTCTGGCTGCCGGCTCTATGGATATGGAGTTGCTGCGCTGTGAGGCTTGTGGCAAGGCAGAGCTTTTTCTTCCCGAGGATGTGGAGGACGATGGCGGCCCCCTTGGCCCCGAAGTGAATTGATAGGAAAGTGGTGAGTGTTTTGCAAGTGGAAAAAGCCTGCAAAATTGTTGAAAAAACCTGCCCCAACCCACATGCGGTACGCATGACGGTGGAGGCGGGAGATATGGTGCGCAAATCCTTCCGGGCACCGGGCCAATTTGTCCATGTGAAGTGCGGGGAGGGCCTGCTTCTGCGCCGCCCCATTTCGGTCTGTACCTGTATGGAGGATGTTGCCGACGACCTGCTTACCCTGGTCTTTGAGGTCAGGGGAGAGGGAACCGCTTGGCTGGCCCAGCGGGAAGTGGGGGAAAGCCTGGATATTCTGGGCCTTCTGGGCAACGGCTTTTCCATCGTACCTGGGGGCCGCTACCTCTTGGTGGGCGGCGGCATCGGGGTTCCCCCTCTGCTGGGGTGCGCCCAGTATGCCGCAGGCCTTGGCTGTGAGGTTCACGCCGCCCTGGGCTTCCGGAATGAGGAACACAATATGCTCACCGGGGAGTTTGACGAGTGCTGCCGCTCTGTCGGGGTCATCAGCGACGATGGCTTCACCGGGCGCAAGGGCTACGTCACCGAGCTGGTGGAGGAATATTTGAAGGACTCCCAAGCCAACGGCGGGGATGCCCTTCCGCTGACCATCCTGGCCTGCGGGCCCAAGCCCATGCTGCGGGGTGTGGCCGAATTGGCCGCCCGGTATGGGGTGGATTGCCAGGTTTCCATGGAGGAGCGGATGGGCTGCGGCGTGGGGGCCTGTCTGGTCTGCGCCTGCGACATGGCTGGCGGGGCCCGGAAGCATGTGTGCAAGGATGGCCCTGTCTTTGATGCGAGGGAGGTGGACTGGAATGCCTGATATGTCTGTCAACCTGGCAGGGGTGGAGCTGAAAAACCCCATCGTTATGGCCTCGGGCACCTTCGGCTTCGGCCGGGAGTATGGGGAGTTTTACAGCCTGAATGAGCTGGGCGGCATCTGCGTCAAGGGGCTGACCCCCCAGCGGCGGGAGGGCAATCCCGCCCCCCGCATTGCCGAAACCCCCATGGGTATTCTGAATTCGGTGGGTCTGCAAAATCCCGGTGTGGATGCCTTTATCGAAACTGAACTGCCCTTTTTGCGGCAGTTTGACACCAAAATTATTGCCAATATCTCGGGCAATACCCCCGAGGAATACGGCGGAATGTGTGAAAAGCTGTCTGCCGCCGGGGTGGACATGATTGAGGTCAACATCTCCTGCCCAAACGTGAAGGCTGGTGGGCTGGCCTATGGGACAAAGCCCGAAATGGCCGCCGAGGTCACAGCGGTGGCCAAGGCCCACTCCACCGTGCCCGTCATGGTCAAGCTCTCCCCTAATGTCACCGATGTCGCTGAAATCGCCAGAGCGGTGGAGGGGGCGGGGGCCGATGCCATCAGCCTGATTAACACCCTGCGGGGGATGCGGATTGATGTGAACACCCGCCGTCCCATCCTGCACATGAATACCGGCGGGCTGTCCGGCCCCGCCGTGCTCCCTGTGGCCATCCGCATGGTGTGGGAGGTGGCGAATGCCGTCAAACTGCCCATCCTGGGTCTGGGTGGCGTTGCCAAGGGGGCGGATGCCGCCGAACTTATACTGGCCGGAGCCACCGCCGTGGGGGTTGGGACCGCCTGCTTTGCCGACCCCTTTGCCCCTATCAAAGTGCGGGATGAGTTGGCCGCCATTGCCGAAAAACAGGGCCTTGCCCGTGTCAGTGAGCTGACCGGACAGGTGCGCCCGTACTGAAAGAAGAGAAGGTATGACACAGATTTATCTCGTCCGTCACGCCGAGGCCGAGGGCAACCTGTACCGCCGTATCCACGGCTGGTACGACGCCCTGATCACCCAAAACGGCTACCGGCAGATTGCGGCTTTGGAGGGGAGATTTTCCTCCATCCATGTGGATGCGGTCTATTCCAGCGACCTCTTCCGCACCAAAACCACGGCCACGGCGGTCTATAAGCCCAAGGGTCTGGAACTGAACATCGTCAAAGGCTTGCGGGAAATTCATATGGGGGTCTGGGAGGACCAGCCCTGGGGCGAGGTGGTACACTTCGATGGGGAGTCCCTTCGTAAGCACAACGCCACGGACCCCGCCTGGCACACCGAAGGGGCCGAGAGCTTTGAGAATGTGCGCCACCGTATGGAAAAAAGCATTCGGGCCATCGCCAAGCAGCACGAGGGGCAGACCGTGGCCATCTTTTCCCACGGCACGGCCATCCGCAATGCCCTGGCCGTCTTTCACGGCCTGAGTGTGGCCGAAAGTGCCAAGCTGGGCCACAGCGACAATACCGCCGTTTCCCTGTTGGAATTTGAGGGGGATGCAGTTCGTGTGGTCTTTGAAAACGATAACTCCCATCTGCCCGAGGAAATTTCCACCCTGGCCCGGCAGGGCTGGTGGAAAAAGGGTGGCAGCAGTAAAATGGAGGAAACGAACCTCTGGTTTCGTCCTCTGGAGGTCTGCGGAGCCGATGCCCAGCTTTACCGCAATGCCCGGCGGGAGGCCTGGATTTCCATTCATCAAACCCTGGACCACTATGACGAAGAGGGCTTTCTCCGTCAGGCTCAGCATGCCGCCGCCAAGGACCCGGAAAGCGTCATGTGCGCCATGCTGATGGATAAGCCCGTGGGCCTCATCCAAATGGATTGGGAGCGGGATGCCGAGAAGGGCGTGGGCTACATTCCTTTTTATTACATGGACCCGGACACCCGGAAAAAGGGCTTTGGAGTACAGCTTTTGGGGCAGGCCGTGTCGGCCTACCGGAAGCTGGGCCGGGACTACCTGCGCCTGCGCTGTGCCCCGGACAATGGGGTGGCACAGCGGTTTTACGCCCGGTACGGCTTTCGCAAGATTGGTGAAGAGGAGGGCTCTCGTGTCCCTCTGGACATCATGGAAAAATATATAGGATATAAGGACCTTAGAGCATGAATACCCAATTTTTACCTGTTAGTAAACAGGATATGTTAGACCGGGGCTGGCAGGAGTATGACTTCCTGTTGGTAACCGGGGACGCCTATGTGGACCACCCCTCCTTTGGCCCGGCCATTATCGGTCGGATGCTGGAGGATGCGGGCTACCGGGTGGCCATCCTGGCCCAGCCGGACTGGCGCAAGGATAATTCCTTTATAGATATGGGCAAGCCAAAGCTTGGTGTGCTGATTTCGGCGGGCAACCTGGACTCCATGGTGGCCCACTATACGGTGGCCAAGCGCAAGCGTACCGCCGACGCCTATTCCCCGGGCAATCAGATGGGGCTGCGGCCCGACCGGGCCAGTATCGTCTATGCGGGCTGTGTGCGCCGCATTTGGCGGGATATGCCCATCATTTTGGGCGGCTTGGAGGCCAGTTTGCGCCGCTTCGCCCACTATGACTACTGGGAGGATAAGGTGCGCCGACCCATCCTCTTTGACAGTCAGGCCGACCTGCTGGTCTATGGCATGGGGGAAACGGCCACCCGGGAGGTGGCCGCCCGGCTTCAGCAGGGGGAACCCATTTCCAGCATCCATGATGTAAAGGGAACTGCCTTTATAGCCAAGGAGAAGGGGGAGTGCTACTTCCCCGCTATGGAGGTCCCTTCCTTTGAGGCGGTGACCGCCGATAAGAAGGCTTATGCCAGGGCCAATATGGTGGAATATGACGAGCATGACCCGGTTCGGGGCAAGGCGGTTTTACAGGCCTGCGACGGCCATGTGTTGGTGGTCAATCCTCCGGCCATGCCCCTGACCACCGAGGAATTGGACTATATTTTTGAGCTGCCTTACACCAAAGAACCTCATCCCATGTACGACCAGATGGGGGGTGTTCCCGCCATTGAGGAGGTTCGCTTCTCGGTCATCCACAACCGGGGGTGCTTTGGGGCTTGTAATTTCTGCTCTCTGGCCTTCCACCAGGGGCGGGTTATCTCCTCCCGAAGCCACGAAAGCGTGGTGCGGGAGGTGGAGGAACTGACCACCCATCCCGGCTTCAAGGGCTATATCCACGATGTGGGGGGGCCCACGGCCAACTTCCGCCGTCCCTCCTGTAAAAAGCAGCTCAAGGCGGGGCTGTGCAAGGGCCGTGCCTGTTTGGCCCCCACGCCCTGCCCCAGTCTGGATGCCGACCATGCTGACTATCTGGCCCTGCTTCGCAAGCTGCGGGAAATTCCCAAGGTGAAGAAGGTCTTTATTCGCTCCGGTATCCGCTATGACTATATGCTGGCTGACAAAAATGGGGAATTTTTTGCCGAGCTGGTCAAGCACCATGTGTCCGGTCAGTTGAAGGTAGCCCCCGAACACTGTGTGGCCGGGGTGCTGGACTATATGGGCAAGCCCCATATTGATGCCTATGAGAAGTTTAAGGACCGCTACGGGCGGTTCAATCAGAAGTACGGCAAAGAGCAGTATATCGTGCCCTACCTCATGTCCTCCCATCCGGGATGCAGCCTGGAGGATGCGGTGCAGTTGGCCGAGTGGCTCAACCGTACCGGCCGTCAGCCCGAGCAGGTGCAGGACTTTTACCCCACGCCCGGGACCCTGTCCACCTGCATGTACTATACCGGCCTGGACCCCCGCACCATGAAGGAGGTCTTTGTGCCCAAAACGCCCCACGAAAAGGCCATGCAGCGGGCCCTCATGCAGTGGAAACGGCCGGAAAAACGGCCCCTGGTGCTGGAGGCCCTGCGAACCTCCGGTCGGGAGGACTTGATTGGCTTTGAAAAGGGCTGTCTGGTACGGCCCCAGAATGGGGAGTACCGCCCCGCATCCAAGGGGGAGAATCCCGAGGGCAGGGGAGGCCGTAAACCGGCTTCCGCCGGGAAAAAGCCGGCCGGAAAACCCCGCAAGCCTGATCATCAAAAGATGAAGCAGGCGGGCACCCGCACCGAAAAAACCACCCCGGTGAAGGGGAAAAAGGCGGGCTGGGCCAAGGCCAAGCCAAAGCCCAACGCCAAGAAAAAGCGATAATGGCATAGGAAAAAGCACCCCGTGCAGTCGGGGTGCTTTTTTTGTGCAGAAAATTGCTGTTACCAATTTGTCACTCATTTATAATAGAAAAGACAGGAATTTACGATAAAAATC